>NZ_JAUTYS010000015.1:0-131211 GCF_041982285.1 Pantoea sp. ANP04
TATGGTCAGGGTGTAGAGCCGGACTTTCTGCCGCAGCTGTTTGATCGCTTTACCCGAGCTGACTCCTCTCGTGCTCGCCACTCTGGCGGCAGCGGGCTGGGATTGTCGATCGCCAAAGCTATCATCGAGGCGCACGGCGGATCACTTCGCGCCACGTTACCCGCTGACGGCGGCCTGTTAATCGGGATAACGCTGCCGGGGAGATAAATTGTTCTGGCTTGACCATTTCTTGATGGTTCATGCAACGTTTCTGGACACAAGCCGGGTTCAATGAGCACAACTCATTAAAGGAACCCGGCTATGACTGATTTAATCCCGGATGCTGCCCGCCAGGTGTGGCGTCACCTTTTTAGTGTTCAGATCTTTGCACCAGCCATGTTTGTGCTGCTTGGCGTGCTCATCATGACTGGCTGCCGGGACAATAATTCTGCCCCGCCCGCTGCCCCGCCGCGACCAGTTAAAACGGTGATTGTTCCGCCGCTCGGAAGTGATGCTTCACTGGTGCTGACCGGAGAAATCCGCGCCCATGAAGAGGTCGCGCTTGCTTTCAGGCTGGATGGCCGGGTCGTGAGTCGTGCGGCTGAACTGGGCGATCGCGTCAGCGCCGGACAACCGCTTGCAGCGCTGGAAAATGATCAGTCACGTAATCAGCTCAGTAGCGCACAGGCCGATCTCGACAGCGCTCGCGCCGCCGAACGGGTCGCCGCACTTAATCTTCATCGAATGCGGCTGTTGATGCCCGGTGGCGCCATCGCCCGCAGCCAGCTTGACAGCGCCCAGGCAGACTGGCAAAGCGCGCAGTCACGCCGTCTCAGCAGCGAAGCAGCGCTAAAAAATGCCCAGGACACTCTCAGCTGGACTCAACTCACTGCACCCACCGCAGGCCGGATCACCGCCATCACGGTTCAGCCTGGCCAGGTGGTCAGCGCTGGACAAAATGTGATGACGCTGGCAGCGGGAGATGCACGCGATGCGGTGTTTGACCTGACCACACCAGCGCTTTTGCGTCCTGACGGCCAAATACCACTAAAGGTGACGCTGCTCGCCGATCCCACCGTGCAGGCCAGCGGCACGGTGCGTGACATCAGCCCACAAGCCGATCCGCAGACCCGCACGTGGCGACTGCGCATCTCGTTGATAAATCCACCTGAGGCGATGGCACCCGGTGCCACGGTCACCGTCAGCCTGCCCGATGCACAACCGCCAGTGATCGCCCTGCCCGCCAGCGCTCTGACCCGTTTCTCAGACAAACCCGCGCTGCTGGTTGTTGATGCAGCGTCACGCTTGCAGCTTCGTCCGGTAGTCCTTGCCCGCTTTAACGCGCATCAAATCTTTGTAACTGCCGGGATCCAGCCGGGCGAGCGCGTTGTGACGGCCGGCGTTAATACCCTGCAGCCCGGCGAAAAGGTCTCGCTGATGCAGGAGGCGCCATGAAAAAACCGGCTGGCTTTAACCTCTCTGGCTGGGCGCTGGCGCATCAGCAACTGGTCATCTTTTTCATGCTGCTGGTGATGGCGGCAGGTGTACTGAGCTATGAACGTCTCTCCCGCAATGAAGATCCGGCGTTTACCATCAAAACTGCCGTCATCTCGGCCCAATGGCCGGGCGCGGACGTGGACAATATGGTGCAACTGGTCACTGACGTACTGGAACAGAAGGTACAGGAGATCCCGTCGCTGGACGCCGTTGAGAGCGAAACCCGCGCCGGGCAAACGGTGATATATGTCAACCTGCGTGATGACACACCACCCTCTCAGGTGGCTGGCACCTGGTATCAGTTACGTAAAAAGATGAAAGACGTTGCCGCTTCACTGCCTCAGGGCGTGCAGGGTCCGGCAGTGAACGATGAGTTTGATGACACCTTCGGCACAATTTATGGGTTTACGGCTGATGGTTTTACCGCCAGAGAGTTGCGCGATCGGGTCGATAACCTGCGGCGAAGTCTGACGAGTCTGCCCGACATCGGAAAAACCACCCTGCTGGGTGTGCAGGAGCAGCAGGTGGTTATCGCCTTTTCCCCGCGCAAGCTAAACGGCATGGGACTCGATTTACAGCAGGTCAGCGACGCCATCAAAGCGCAGAACGACGTGGTACCCGCGGGCAGCCTGCGAACCGACCGTGAGAACATTGCGCTGCGGGTCAGTGGCACCCTGACCTCGGTCGAAAATCTGCGGGCAATTACCCTGCATATCGGAGAGCGTTTCATCCCGCTGACTGAACTGGCTACCATCACTCTTCGACCTGCCGATCCCCCGGCACCCACGTTTCGAGTTAACGGCGTTCCGGCTATCGGGCTGGCGATTTCCATGGCCCCAGGCGGCAACATGCTCGATTTCGGCAAGCAGCTTAACCAGCGCATGCAGACACTGGCCAGTCAGTTACCGCACGGCATCACCCTGACCCGCGTGGCTGACCAGTCATCCGTGGTGAAAAATGCGGTCAGCGGCTTTGTCCGGATACTGGGCGAAGCGGTCGTCATCGTGTTAGCCGTCTCTTTCGTCTCGCTGGGACTGCGTGCTGGTCTGGTGGTGGCAGCGGCCATTCCGCTGGTGCTGGCCATGACCTTTACCGGCATGTTGCTGGCGGGCATCGGCCTGCAACGAATTTCACTGGGTGCGCTGATCATTGCGCTGGGGCTGCTGGTGGATGACGCGATGATCACTGTCGAAGCGATGGTGGCGCGGCTGGAAGCAGGCGACAGTAAGTGGCAGGCCGCGACGTATGCGTTCAAAACCACCGCATTCCCAATGCTGACCGGCACGCTGGTGATGATTGCGGGTTTTATTCCGGTCGGGTTCGCTGCCTCCAGTGCCGGAGAGTACTGCTATTCGCTGTTTGTGGTGATTGCGCTTGCATTGCTTTGCTCGTGGGTGGTCGCAGTAATTTTTTCTCCACTCACCGGCTGCTGGCTGCTGTCTGCAAAGCACATAACAGTCCACCCGTCGCCGGGCGTGCTTGCACGCACTTATCACCGACTTCTGGACGTGATTCTGCGTAACCGACTGGTGACAATGGGCGTGGCAATGGCAGTGCTGTTAGTCAGCCTTTATGCCACCACCTTTATGCAGGGTGAGTTTTTCCCGGCGTCAGACCGCCCCGAATTGCTGGTCAGCCTGACGCTGCCCGCCAATGCCGCGCAGGCCGAAACCCTGCGTCGTACCGTACAACTTGAAAAAATGCTCCAGAATGACCGGGATGTGGCGAACTTCACCAGCTACGTTGGCTCAGGTGCAATCCGCTTCTATCTACCGATGGATGTGCTGCTGGATAATGAAAACATCGCGCAGCTGGTGGTGGTGGCAAAAGATCTCACCGTGCGCGATCGGCTGCGCAGCCGGCTGGAACGAAAACTGGCAGCAGATTTTAACGATATCAGTACTCGCGTCTCACCGCTTGAGCTGGGGCCGCCGGTTGGCTGGCCACTGAAATATCGCATCACCGGTCCGGACAATGCACAGGTTCGGCAGGTCGCCGATCGGCTGGCGGCACAGCTTGCTCGCTCACCGCTGACCCGGGGTGTCAATCTCACCGCCGGAGAGCCAGAACGCGTTATCAGGCTGGCAGTAAACCAGACAGCGGCCCGCGCGGCTGGACTCTCATCAGACACGATAGCCACCGCGCTGAATACACTGATGTCCGGCAGCGTGGTGACCACGCTGCGCGATCGCAACCGCCTGATCGATGTGGTACTGCGCGGCGATGACAAGGCGCGCCAGGACACTGACTTGCTGGCAGGATTGATGATTACCAATGCCAGCGGACAAAAAATTCCGCTGCGGCAGGTCGCGACGCTGAACTGGGGGGTGGACGACCCGGTGATCTGGCGCCGTCAGCGGCTGGCTTACATCACCGTACAGACCGATATCGCACCCGGTCAGCGGGCTGAACAGGTTTCGCAACAGCTTGCGCCAGGTGTCGCTGCTCTGCGTGCTTCACTGCCTGCCGGATATGGTATTGAAGAAGGTGGCGTGGCGGCAGAATCAGACAAAGGCAACGGTTCTGTGTTTGCTCTGTTGCCGGTGACGATCTGCGCCATGCTGATCCTGCTGATGATTCAGCTGCAACGTTTCTCAGGCATGCTGCTGGCGCTAAGCATGGCACCGTTTGGTTTGCCAGGCATCATATCCGCAATGCTGCCTGCGGGTACTCCGCTGGGGTTTGTGGCGCTGCTGGGGATTATTGCACTGGCGGGAATCATCATCCGCAACGCCGTGATTATGATCAGTGAAGTGGATACGAACAGCCGCGCCGGACTTGCCGCTGGTGAAGCTATCCGGCAGGCCGCCCATCACCGGGCGCGTCCAATCGTGCTGACCGCGTGTGCCGCAATCCTGGGCATGATCCCTATTTCTCATCAGGTTTTCTGGGGGCCGATGGCACTGGCGATTATTGGTGGTCTGGTGAGCGGTACGCTGGTGACACTTACGGTATTGCCCGCTGCGTTAAGTCTGATGATGGAACGCCGTTCACGTTAAATCCGTTCAAAAAAAGTCCGGCGATTCTGTACCAGGAACAGCAGAATCGCCGGACGTCCTCAGTTCATCACCTCGACCAGAATCAGTGGGCACTTTCTGACTTTGCAGGCCTGACTGTAGGCCAGCGAGCAGACCGAACAAAGGTCACGCACGTCAGACTGGTACTCATACTCCATGAAATAGCGGAACTGGCCGCCTGCCGAATCTGTTCTCCAGAATCGCTGCGGCTCCAGAATTTCATCCAGTTGCCTGAATGTCAGGGCTGACGGGTTATGAAACCCGACTCTTACGCGATATATAGTCATGCACCGATTATTGGCATCCCGGCTTCGTGCCGCCAGTTGGTTATTGTTTTCATTACAATAGCTGGCGCTTATCAACCCATCTCTTAGTGTGGCGCAGGCAGTTCTGCCAGCATTGCCAGCAGATGCAGCACCGCTTTTGACGGATGAAGCCGACGCCAGGCAAAGGCCACGTCGGTAAACAGCGTGTTGTTTTCGATATCGCAGAAGCTCACGTCGGGGTTATCGACGCAGCGCATCGACTCCGGCACCAGCGCAATCCCGCAGCCGGCCGCAACCATACCCAACGACGTGGTGATTTGCGGCGCCTGCTGGAAGGTGTGGCGCGAAAAGCCCGCCCGCAGACAGGCAGTGACAATCAGCTCATACAGGCTCGGCGAGACGTCACGCGGGAAAATGATCAGGGTTTCATCCGCCAGCGCGGAGAGCGGCACAGTGGGTGTACCGCTTAAGGGATGAGAACGCGGCAGCGCAATCAGCATTTTTTCGGTGGAAATGACACGCAGATTAAACGCTTTGCTGCTTTCGCACGGCAGCCGGATAAAGGCCGCATCCAGTAATCCCTCCTGTAAATCCTGCATCAGCAACGCCATATTCTCTTCACGCGTCAGCAACGTCATCGCGGGATAACGTTCCTTAAACTTATGGATTAGCGTGAAGATGCGCGAATTAAACGCCACCGAACTGGCAAATCCCAGCGACAACTGACCGCTGATCCCGCGCGCAATGCCACGCGCGTTTTCCAGCGCCTGATCGGCCAGCTGCACAATCTGTCGGGCATCCGCCAGAAACGCTTCTCCCGCTTCAGTGAGTTCAACCCCGCGCGTCAGCCGCTTCAACAATGGCGTGCCGATCTCCTGCTCCAGCCGCAATATCTGCTGACTCAGTGGCGGCTGCGATATCCCCAGCAATTCAGCGGCTCGGGTAAAGTGAAGCGTCTCGGCTACGGCAACAAAATAACGCAGATGGCGAAGTTCCATATCAAAAACGTCTCAAAGTTAACAGGTTTCGCTATTGGACCCACCGACTGAATCGGTTCACCATTAGGTTAACACGGCTTAACGGTTAATCGACGAGGCATCAAATGAGCAATTGTGTAACTGATTGTTCCTGCGAGGATCAACTAAAACATACTGTCTTAACGCTTTCCCAGGATGCGCCAGAAAGTGTTATCTATCAGACCTCTTTAATGAGTGCGCTGCTGAGCGGCGTCTATGACGGTAATGTCCGCATTGCCGACCTGCTGCGCAAAGGGGATTTCGGCCTGGGCACCTTCAACCGGCTGGATGGCGAGATGATCGCGTTTGACAGCAAAGTCTATCAGTTGCACGCTGACGGCAGCGCGCATCCAGCCGATCCGGCGCAGAAAACTCCGTTTGCGGTCATGACCTTTTTCAAGCCGCAGCACCTGTTTGAGTTTGACCGGCCGCTGTCACGCGAGGAAATCCATCGGGTGATCGACAGCGAAATCACCTCCGATAACCAGTTCTGTGCGCTACGCATCAGCGGTCGTTTCAGCCGCGTCGATACCCGCACCGTGCCGTGCCAGTGCCGCCCGTATCGATCCATGCCGGAAGTGCTGGACGATCAGCCTACCTTTTCCTTTAGCCAGCGTGCGGGGGAACTGATTGGATTCCGCACGCCGCAATATATGCAGGGCATTAACGTTGCGGGCTATCACGAACATTTTATTACCGACGACCGCGAAGGCGGCGGCCACATTCTCGATTACGCGCTGGAACAGGGCACCCTGACCTTTGGTGCCATCAGCAAGCTGGTCGTGGATCTGCCGCAGGACAGTGACTTTCTCAATGCCGACCTGAACCCCGCCAATCTTGACGCCGCGATCCGAGCGGTAGAAAGCTAATCAGAGGAATGACGATGAAAACTTCAACCGATACCACGCTCTGGACCTGTGGCGCTGACCTGGTGGTCGCGCAACTTGAGGCACAGGGTGTCCAGCATGTCTTTGGCATCCCTGGCGCAAAGATCGATAAGGTTTTTGACTCGCTGCTGGACTCATCCATTCAGACCATACCGGTTCGCCACGAAGCTAACGCCGCGTTTATGGCCGCCGCAGTTGGCCGTCTCACCGGCAACGCGGGTGTGGCGCTGGTTACCTCAGGGCCGGGCTGCTCTAACCTGATCACCGGTATGGCTACCGCCACCAGCGAAGGTGATCCGGTGGTCGCTATCGGCGGCCAGGTGAAACGTTCCGACAGTGCAAAGCAGGTTCATCAGAGCATGGACACCGTTTCGATGTTTCGCCCGATCACCAAATATGCGGTTGAAGTGACCGATCCCTCTGCGCTTTCTGAATGCCTGTCAAATGCGTTTCGCCATGCGGAACATGGCCGCGGCGGCGGTGCCTTTATCAGCCTGCCACAGGATATTGTCGATCAGCCGGTGACCGGCAAAGCGCTGAGCAGTAAAGGCCGTCCGGTGTTAGGTGCCGCGCCAGACGCGATGATTGAGGCAGTCAGCAGGGCGATTGCCGGGGCTAAAAATCCGGTTATCCTGCTGGGATTGATGGCGAGCCAGACGGAGAACAGCGAAGCCATCGACGAGCTACTGACCCGTAGTCATATTCCGGTCACCAGCACCTATCAGGCAGCCGGGGCCGTCAGACAGGATCACTTCTCACGTTTTGCCGGGCGTGTCGGGCTGTTTAATAACCAGGCAGGCGACCGGCTGCTGCAACAGGCTGACCTGATCATTACCATCGGCTACAGCCCGGTAGAATATGAACCTGCGATGTGGAACAGCGGCAATGCCACGTTGATTCATATCGACGTGATACCCGCAGAGACCGACAACCGCTATCTGCCCGATGCGGAGCTGGTGGGGGATATCGCGGCCACGGTGCGTAAACTGGCTGCGCGTATTACTGCGCCACGGCAACTGACTGCAGAAACTGCCTCTATTCTTGACGATCGCCAGCAGCAACGAAAATTACTGGCAATGCAGGGTGCCAGCCTCAATCAGTTTGCCCTGCATCCGCTGCGCATCGTGCGCGCCATGCAGGACATTATTAACAGCGATGTCAGCCTCACCGTTGATATGGGTAGCTTCCACATCTGGATCGCCCGCTATCTCTACAGCTTCCGCGCCCGCCAGATCATGATCTCCAATGGTCAGCAGACCATGGGCGTGGCCCTGCCGTGGGCGATTGGCGCCTGGCTGGTCGATCCGCAACGCAAAGTGGTGTCGGTTTCAGGTGATGGCGGCTTCCTGCAGTCCAGCATGGAGCTGGAAACCGCCGTCCGGTTAAAAGCAAATATTCTGCACATCGTCTGGGTTGATAACGCCTACAACATGGTGGCGATGCAGGAAGAGAAGAAATATCACCGCGTCTCTGGTGTTCATTTTGGCCCGATTGATTTTAAAGCCTACGCAGAAGCATTTGGGGCTGCGGGCTTTGCGGTGACTAGTGCAGCAGAACTGGAGCCTACGCTGCGAAAAGCGATGGATGTTCAGGGACCTGCAGTTGTGGCTGTGCCTGTTGATTACGCTGACAACCCGTTACTGATGGGCCAGCTGCATCTGAGTCAGCTTCTTTAAGTTCATGTAAAAAGGAAATCATGATGAAAAACAGAGTGGCATTTGTGACTGGCGCAGGCCAGGGCATTGGTGAAGCGATCGCCCTGCGTCTGGCGAAAGATGGACTGGCGGTCGCGGTGGCCGATTTCAATCAGGAGACCGCCCGCCAGGTCGCAGACAAGATCAACCAGTTGGGCGGAAAAGCGATAGCCCTGAAGGTCGATGTCTCGCAGCGCGATCAGGTGTTGGCCGCAGTCGAAGAGGCTCGTCTCGCACTGGGTGGTTTTGACGTCATCGTTAACAACGCAGGTATTGCGCCCTCCACGCCAATTGCGGAGATTACCGAAGCGGTGGTCGACAAGGTCTACAACGTCAATGTCAAAGGGGTGATCTGGGGTATGCAGGCCGCGATTAAAGCGTTTGCTGCAGAAGGTCACGGTGGCAAAATCATCAACGCCTGCTCCCAGGCGGGTCACGTTGGTAATCCGGAGCTGGCGGTTTACAGCTCAAGCAAGTTCGCCGTGCGCGGCCTGACACAGACCGCCGCGCGTGATCTGGCGCCTGCAGGGATCACGGTAAATGCCTTTTGCCCGGGTATTGTCAGAACGCCAATGTGGCAAGAGATCGACAGACAGATTTCCGAAGCAGCTGGAAAGCCCGCCGGTTACGGCACGGAGGAATTTGCGAAACGTATTACGCTGGGACGTCTTTCTGAACCGGAAGATGTTGCCGCCTGCGTCGCCTACCTCGCCAGTCCCGACTCCGATTACATGACTGGCCAGTCACTTTTGATTGATGGCGGCATGGTGTTTAACTGATCTGCCCTCGCCTGCTTCGTTCCGGCGCAGCAGGCTCTGCTTCTGCACCCATTAAAACATTAGTTTCTTTTATCTTAAAAACGGTTAGCCATCAGCCTGTTGACCGTTTAATTGCGCCAGACCTGCGTTTTTGTCGCCTGAGAGATTAAAGCTGCTTATTATCCTGCCGATAAAACAGAGACTCCTCTCCCTGTTCAAAGCGACCATGTTAACGATCAACCATAACGAGCCCGCCGCCATCACGAACAAAATGCGGTACAGCACTGACTCTGTTCTGGGACGAACGGTTGAAAGGTTATCATCAGGGATGCGGATTAACAGTGCGAAAGACGATGCGGCAGGTCAGGCGATTGCCAACCGCATGACGGCCAATATCAACGCCGATGCGGTGGTAGCGCGCGGCCTCAATGACGCTATCAGCTATTCCCAGACCGCCAGCGGCGGCCTGGGCAGCATTGTCGATCTGCTGATCCAGGCCCGCACGCTTTCGGTTCAGGCAGCCAACGGCACGCTATCGGATGCGGACAGGCAGAGCGTCAACGGTGCATATCAGCAGATTCTGGCAGGCATCAATGACATCGCGGATCACACCGAGATTTTCGGGCGTTATCCGCTGGCGACCAATAATCCCGATCTGCCTCCTGCGAAACTGGGTAACGTTGACCCTATCAACACGAAGTTCCCGGTTCCAGGCAAGAATTACTCTTTTACCTCCGGCGTGATCCCGCTGGCCTATATTCCGGCAGGCTCGACAGCGATAAGCATCACCATCGACTCGCTGGGTATGGATGACGATCTCCAGCTCTTTACCCGCGACGGTAAGCATCTGGTCGGTACACCGCTGGATGGCAGTGCGCCCGATTACACCTGGGCCAGCAAAGGCATCACCAATGCGGCTACCGCAGATACCCGCCTGCTGACCAGCAAAAACGGTTTTGGCAGCGGTGCGGCATATGACAGTTCGCAACTGCTCGAGGGCGGTACAAGCTGGGCGCTGGCGGGCAGCAACAGCAGCACTTATAACGGCATGAACATCACGTATAGCGGTGATGGCGATCGTTATGAAGATGTCGCCAGCGGCGATTTCAATAACGGGACCATCACCAGTAACCGGCTTGAGCGCATCACGCTGGATACTGTAAACGAAGATTTGATTGTGGTGGTGGTGGGCAATGGCTCTTTCACGGGTAATCTGACCTGGGGAAAACTGCCCGAACCTAAAGGCGTGCCTGAAACGCCGCCACATGAGAGTCGTCCTCTGGAAGTGGTCACCAGCGCAGATTATGGTCAGCCAGTGCAATCGGATACCATCCCGGCTACACCGTCAGATACCAAAACCCTGGGGCTGAACAACACAACACTGCTGAACAGTCAGGACATCTCCAGCACCATGAAAGCGCTGGAGCGCGCGCTGGCGAAGATCAGCGGCTATCAGTCGACTTATGGCGCGAAGATTAACCGTTACGAATCAAATCGTAATGTGCTGGCGCAGCAGGGCGTAGATACTTCAGCAGCTCGCAGCCGCATACAGGATGCGGACTATGCAGAAGAAGCCAGTCAACTGGCTCGCAACCAGATTATTCAGCAGGGCCAGACTGCCGTCAGTAAAATGGCGAACAAAACACCTGAAATGATTATTCAGCTGTTAGGCAGCTAATACTTTCAACCGGCTGGGCGTCCTGGCTCAGCCGTTTTCCCTGTTTCTTCTCCATTAACATCGCCTGATTCGGCCCTCTGCTGGCCCGAAATCCCCGGTTAACCTTCGTCACGCTTTGATCCCAGTCACACAAACTCGTTTAAGATTCGTTTAAGAATGGCCGTGATCACCTTTTTTTGTTAAAAAAATGCTAAATGCTGATAACAATTTAATATCACCATCCTGCGCAGGATTAACTAAAACAACAGGTTAATCGTTACCAGACTAAGTAATTACCTGAATTTTCCTGCCGCCATAAGCACTTTTCATTACTTTTACGCCATTGCGAGGGCTGTTATTTTGCTGACAATACTGGGTTTTACCATGGTTGTTTGCTTCATGTATCTGATCATGACCAAACGCATGTCAGCCTTGATTGCGCTGATTCTGATACCAACCGTATTTGCGCTGATTGGCGGTTTTTACGCGGGCCTGGGTGACATGATGCTGGACGGCGTCAAGAAGCTGGCCCCTACCGGCGTAATGCTGACTTTCTCCATTCTCTATTTTGGTCTGATGATTGATGCCGGACTGTTTGATCCGCTGGTGCGCTTTATTCTCCGGATGGTGCGCGGCGATCCCCTGAAAGTGCTGGTCGGCACGGCGGTGCTGACCCTGCTGGTTTCACTGGATGGTGACAGCTCCACGACGTATATGATCGCTATCGCCGCGTTCCTGCCGCTCTATCACCGGCTGGGTATGAATGTGCTGATGATGACCTGTCTGGTCAACCTCGCCAGCGGTATCATGAACCTCTCGCCATGGGGTGGCCCGACAGCCCGTGCCGCAGCGGCACTGCGCATTGATGCCCTCGACATCTTTATTCCGATGCTTCCGGCCATGTTGCTGGCCTGCGTTAGCCTTGTGGCCATGGCAGTGCTGTTTGGTCTTCGTGAACGTAAGCGTTTAGGCGTGATGACCATGAAAGATCACCATCTCGACAATATTGAACTGGGTCTGGGGGATGCCGAAGAGTGCGCCGCCAATCGCCGGCCAAAAATGTTCTGGCCTAACTTCATCCTGACCACTGTGCTACTGGTGCTGCTGGTGGTTGGGTTAATGCCGATTCAGATCCTGTTTATGCTGGCATTTGCGATAGCGGTGATGCTCAACTATCCCACGCTGGAAGAGCAGAAAGCGCGCATCAGCTCCCATGCCGGTAACGTTCTGGCGGTAACCGCGCTGATTTTTGCCGCCGGTATTTTCACCGGTATCCTTTCCGGCACCGGTATGGTTGATGCAATGGCGAAAAGTTTGCTGGCGGTCATCCCGCACAGCTTTGGCCCTTACCTGGCAGTATTTACCGCGCTGGTCAGCCTGCCGTTCACCTTCTTTATGTCGAATGATGCGTTTTACTTTGGCATTCTGCCCGTTATTGCTCAGACAGCGGCCAGCTATGGCATTACCGCTGAAGAGATTGCTCGCGCTTCCATTGTCGGCCAGCCATTCCACCTGCTGAGCCCGCTGGTACCGTCAGTCTACCTGCTGGTGGGTCTGGCGAAGGTCGACATCGGTGACCATCAGCGCTTTGCAATCAAGTGGGGAATTCTGGTGAGTCTGGTATTGATGGCTGGCGGTCTGCTGACCGGTGCTTTCCCGTTGTTCCACCGTTAATCCTCTGCTTTCGGGTGGATAGCCGGCAATGTTCCCGGTTATTCGCTTCCCGAACTACAACAGTCATTGTACAATGACTTGTATTGTTCATTACGGAGGTTTTATGAGAGCAATCAGTTACAGCGAAGCCAGACAGAATCTTTCTGCCACGATGGTTCAGACAGTTGAAGATAAGGCACCGGTGTTAATCACTCGCCAGAACGGCGAATCCTGCGTGCTGATGTCGCTTGATGAATATAACTCACTGGAAGAGACGGCCTATCTGCTGCGTTCGCCTAAGAATGCTCGCAGATTGATGGATGCTATCGAAAGCCTGCAAAGCGGTAAAGGGACTGACAGGGATATTATTGAGTGAAACTGACCTGGTCCGCAGAAGCCTGGGAAGATTATCTGTACTGGCAGGATACTGATAAAAAAACCGTCAAAAAGATTAACGAACTCCTTAAAGATGCCAGCAGGACGCCTTTTGAAGGCAAGGGAAAACCCGAGCCCCTGAAGCATAATCTTGCGGGATTCTGGTCCCGCAGGATTACGGCGGAACATCGACTGGTCTACGCCGTCACTGAGGAGGCATTATTAATCGCCTCATGCCGTTATCACTACTGACCAGAAGTCGCCTTCCTGACATTGACGATCAACCGAGTGATTCGGTACAGGAAGCATCACACGGTTCCTGCACCCAGACACGGCCCCCATCCCGCAACAGATCGCTATGCCACCCGATTAATCCGGATCGCCTGCCCTCTTTTTCAGCTGCGCCGAAAGCCAGGGAGCTGTCAGACTTTCTGCAGAGAGACTCACCTCTTCCGGTAAGCCGGATGAAACAATCTTTCCTCCCCTGAGCCCCGAGCCGGGCCCCAGATCAATCACCCAGTCCGCTTCAGCCACAATGCGCATAGTATGTTCCGCCATAATCACCGTGTGGCCGCGCTTTACCAGTTCATCGAGCACAATCAGCAGCTTATCCATATCAGACGGGTGCAAACCAGTCGATGGTTCATCAAGCAGATAGAGTGTAGGCGTACGCTGTAAACGCTGCAGTTCCCAGGCGAGTTTGATGCGCTGGCACTCGCCGCCAGACAACTCAGTGGCGGGTTGACCCAGCGTCAGATATCCCAGTCCCAGTGACGTCAAAGCTTTTAACGAACGCTGAATACCGTCATACGCGTGAAAGAGCGCAGTGGCGTCGTCCACGGTCAGAGCAAGCACATCCGCAATCGTCAGGTTGTTCCACTTCACTTCCAGCGTGTCGGGATTATAACGGCCTCCCGCACAGACTGAGCAGGTTGCGGTGGCGCTGGGCATAAACAGCAGCTCAATTGAAATCTGCCCCTGCCCTTCACATGCAGGACAGCGTCCGGCGGGTAAATTGAATGAGAAACGGCTGGCGCTGAAGCCTTTGGCTTTCGCTGCAGGGGTTTCTGCAAACAACCTGCGGATAATGTCGAAAAATCCGGTGTAAGTGGCCAGATTTGATCGAGGCGTTCTGCCAATAGGACGCTGATCGATTCTCACCAGTCGGCCGATGGCGTCACTTCCGCTCACCACCTGTCCTCTGACGTCTGCCACCAGATCCTCTTCCTCGCCCTCGTCGCTGTCAGCGATTTTATCAAAACGTCCGAGCATTTCCGGGAGCACGCGATTCAACAGTGTTGATTTACCGGAACCAGAAACCCCGGTGACAGCTGTCATTCTTGCCAGCGGAATAGCGATATCCATTGCGGAAATATTGTTGCAATGGACCTGCTCAAACCTGAGCCAGCTCTCTGCAGGCCGGCGCTGGCGCAGTCCGGTATAGCTCCGCGAGAAGAGATAGTCAGACGTGGGTGAAGCGATGTTTTTAAGTCCTGCGGGTTCGCCGTTATAAACGATTTCACCGCCATGCGTTCCCGGACCCGGGCCAACCTCAATGAGCCAGTCAGCCTCGGCGATGAGGTCCATATTATGTTCGACAACCACCAGCGAATTACCGGCGCGCACCAGGTTTTTCAGGGAAGTGAGCAGCGCTTTAACATCATCGGGATGCAGGCCGGCAGAAGGCTCATCCAGTACGTAAAGCACGCCAAACAATCGTGATATCAACTGGGTTGCCAGACGCACGCGCTGCAACTCGCCGGATGAGAGCTGGGTGGTCCGGCGGCCCGGTGCCAGATGGCCCAGCCCCAGCGTGTCCAGTTGCTGAAGCCGCATACTGATATCAGACGTCATCCGGATAACCGCCTCCCGCAGGGCAGCCTCTACAGGCAGGTTGGATGAGGTGCCATCAGCATAAGGCTTCAGCAGTTCTGCGAGCGCCGAGACAGAAAGCTCACTCAGGCTGGCAATGTCATAACCCGCAAAGGTGACGGATAAGGCATCCCGATTCAGTCTTTTACCGTGGCACGCTGAACAGGGCGTGACCGTGACATAACGGGCAAGCCGTTTCTTCGTCGTCTCACTGCCACCGGAATAACTCTGTAGTACGATTTTTGCGGCACTGGTGTAGGTCCCGGTATAAGCGGGCTCTTCACCCGCAGCCAACGCTTCTTCACGTTGTTCAGCATTCAGACCGATAAAAATCGGCACCGAAGGCTGTTCGTCCGTCAGCAATATCCACTGCTGGTCACGGGATGAAAGCGTATGCCAGGGCGCATCGACATCGTAACCGAGTGTCTCAAGGATGCTTCGCAGATTTTTGTTATGCCAGCCTCGGGGCCATGACGCGATGGCGCCCTGGCGGATACTCAGTGAGTCATCCGGCACCATTGAGTCGGTTTTGACGGTGTGTACGCTTCCCAGTCCCTGGCAATGCGGACAGGCTCCTTCTGGATTGTTAGGCGAGAAATAATCGGCGGTCATAAAAGGTACACCGTCGGGTCGTGCACCTGCCCGGGAAAACAGCAGACGCAGCGTAACGGAAATTCGGGTGAGGCTGCCCACCGTTGAGCGCTCCTGAGCACCCGCCCGGCTCTGTTGCAGAGCCACCGCAGGCGGAAGTCCATCAATATTATCTACATCCGGTGCCGCGGCCTGATCGATCAGTCTGCGGGCATGGGGCGAAACCGACTCAATAAACCGGCGCTGGGCTTCTGCGTAAAGCGTATCAAAGGCAAGTGACGATTTACCGGAACCTGACACGCCGGTAAACACCACCATGGCGTTGCGGGGAAACCGAAACGAGACATCTTTAAGATTATGCGTTCTTGCACCCTGTACCGAAACATAAGGGTCGATATGCTCATCAGCGCGGTTACGTTCAGCGTTGCGTTGGTCTGTCATGATTTCCCTGTTTAAAAATGCATGGCAGCCTGACATTCGCCTGCCATTAATGATTGAAACATTTCAGATGCTCATCGGGTCTTCAGGCTATCCGGCCCGTTTGAGAATTGAAGCAACAGCAAGGGTAGTCACGGATTTCTATCTTCACAACGCAACAGGTCGTTGAATGACTCCTGATAAATTCTGCTCCGCACTCCTGAATCAGTACATCCCGACCATTTACTACCTGAACCTAATAGTCTGAACCAGAGGCGAAATAGTGCATGACTTTGGTAAATAGAAGTAAAGAGAAGTAAACATAATTTTGCTGATCAGGTGCTGATGCAGGTCTTTAATGGAACCGTGATTTAAAAAACAATCGTTATTTAAATATGAACCCCATACATCTTGTTAGCATTTCCCTCGATAATTTAACGGCAGACTTTAGCTGAGCACCACTGGTTTATTTTACCTATTCAGAACTCATTATTTCCCGCAAACCAAAATAATCATTCAATCAAATGCCAAAAATTAAAGAGATCAATATATTCAATTAGTTAAAAGGTAATCATCTGATTTTCCATTGGTGATAACTATGGATGATTTGATTTAAAATCACTTTACCTATCAATCGCGTTAGCCGACCTCCGTTGACTATCACTCCCCGAAATATAAAGATGTTTCACATCGGGCAAGACGGATATCAATATTAAATTAAGAAAAGTTTATCTCGTCAGTATTATTCAGCATTAAGGATTCATTGAATGCGGACAGACCTTATCATTTCTGAAAATGTCTGCGATGAATATCCTGATGAAATCGATCTTATCTGGATGTATGGGAAAGTTAATCAGCGCATCCGATCAAATGATAATGGAAATGAAAATGGTTACTTTTACAGATCTGAGCGCCTGATGACCGATGTTGAAGGTGCATTCCTTGATGATACAGGAATATTAAACCATTAATCAGCAGATGTTATATTATGAATATTAAATTACATAACAGCGCTTAATTATCGCTGAAAAATTCACCGACAGCGGTGGCGCTTACTATATTACTGGCTACTTCAGTAACGCTTATTTCCAATGACCAAACTTAAATTCTGCAAAAAATTTGAGCACCAGTTCATGCTGATTAAAATTATCGCTTACACCTATGAGCCTCAGCAGCAAAATAGCCAGAAATTGAATAAAAACGCACTTATCAAAATCAGAATGAAATTTTAATTATATATACCAGGTAATAGATAGCGTCATTATCAGATTTTTTAATTTTCATTAAACAGAGACTATATCTCTGAGCTTATCTAAACTCAAAATGTGAGGTGTTCACTATGCGTAAAAACATTCTTTTATTATCAACGTTTTTAGTTTTATTTAACGTATCAGCCGGTGCGATGGCTTCATGAATGCTCAGCCACCGGACTGAGCATTCATGAAGCGGAAAAATCCCTCGCGAAAAAGCGGAAGCAAAAGGGGTTAACTATAAAATAATCGGCGCACACTATGGTAATTATGTGTATCTGATTGCCAAAACGGAGCCGTAATTTTCAGTAATGGTTAATAGCTAAAACGACTTACCGGCTGTGAAGTATATAAAAGTGATATTTCAGTGCCTGTTTCTTAACACACTTCATAAAAGGATAGATTATGAAAAAAAGTATGTTGCTTTTACTGACTGCTTTCTCAGTCAATGCTTTTGCACAGACTACGCAGGATTGTGTAAAAACGGATCAACAAGAGATTGCAGGATTATTTGACCGCTGGAACAACTCTCTGCAGACCGGCGATGCCCACAAAGTAGCTGAAAACTATCTGAGCGATGCGGTTCTTCTGCCCACCCTCTCAAACAAAGTAAGAAAGAGTGATGCGGAGCGTGTGGATTATTTTGAGCATTTTCTGGAGAAAAAACCTGTCGGTAAAATTGAGAGCCGGACCATTCGCACCGGTTGCAACAAGGCAACCGACAGCGGGGTCTATACCTTTACCTTTGCAGATAAGTCTTCAGTAAAAGCGCGCTACACCTTTACCTATGTCTGGGATGGGAAAGCGTGGAAAATCTCGTCGCATCACTCCTCCGCAATGCCGGAAGGCTGAATCTTTGCTGATGCTCAGGCCGGCCTGAGAGATAACTAAAGCGGTAATGGCTTCTTATTACAGCCAGTCAGGCTGGATGTTCAGTGACCCTGCCCGGTGCCCTTTCTCATTCAGGTAAAGGCACCGGGCAAGTGACGCAGGGAATGTCTTAGTGACTGACGAGGATAAAAGGTGATGCTCAGCGCACTGGTCAGCCTTTTGCGAAACGAAAGTGCGCTTTACTAATCAATCAGTTTGCCTTTGTCCAGTTGAACCGCGCCCGTTTCCCGGAGCTTCTTCAATACCCGTGATGCCGTGCTTTTGGATAAAAAAGTGCTATTGGTCAGAAAGTAAAGCACTGAAAATCGCTTTTTTATATGACACGGAAACGCACTCCACCGGCTGATTGCATTAGTGACCTGCACTTCCGAATTGGCATAATGTGACTGAAGGCAGTTCAGCAGATCGGTGTGATAGCCTGACATGATTTTCATAACGTCCGGAAACAGCCCTTTATGGTTTACGAGGCTCCAGAACTGGTTATATTCAATGCTGTAGATTTTTCCGTAGTCGACTTTCTCAATGAATATCGGCGGTGCTTCCAGTGCCGGCATGGCGCCGATGACAAACGGCCCCGTAATGATATTGATGATTTTATTTCCATTTTTTGAACGGATAATAAAATCCCCTTCCTTAATCAGGTATACCTTTCTCTCCTGACCAGTGAAAAAATCGAAGAACTGCTTCCCCCGTGAAAGTCGATCGAATCTTGCCGGTTTAATGTAAGGCTCCATATTATGGATGATATTAAGATGACTTTCCGCAACATGCCTGGACATAAAAAACTTCCTTTTGATTGCTCCTTAACGAATGAAGATAGTATTTAAAAATAATTCAGCTTATGTATAAGCTGGAAATAAAAATAGTCTCAAATGCATACGCTTGTATATATGACTGATTTGTTTTTAGTCACGCCCTGACTTCGTAAACTTCACAAGATTTTAACTTGCTGGCTCGTATGCTACTTATGTGAATAACAATACAGCACTAATCTATTTTTCATATCCACAACCTTTAAAAGAAAAAATTGTGTCGTGATTATCATGTAGAAAAAAACCTTTAATCCAGGCTTAGGGGATGGCAGTTAATAACAAGATCAAACTGCAATATGAATCACTGTATTCGTGTCTTGAGAGGGTGCGTCTTTTAAAGAGGAATTCTTAAAACCATGACATCACCTATCTTTTACGCTTCAGCTGCGGCAAACCGGGCTGGCAATGCCCGACCCGATAAACCGCTGTAATCGTATTTACTCAAAATGTTGCATCCACCGTCATGGCATTACGGTTTTTTGAATTTGTCTTCAACCTTCTCTTTCGCTTCCGCGATTTTATCCCCAGTTTTTTCTGTAAAGCTGTCTTTATGAGCTGGCCCACTTCCTGGTGTTACCAGACGGGTGTTGTAGCCATGGTCAGCGCGAGCCTGACCCGTGCTCTCAACCAGCGGATCGGTCGCAGTGTGATTGCCGGTCACCGGGTCTGCACTTAACGGATCTCTGCTGGCATGGTCAATATCTACTTCCTGACGGCGTACAGAATCATTAATGGTTTCGACACGATCGCTGGCCTCTTTACGCAGCACCACTTCTTCAATAATTTCCGCAGTCTTATTAATGACAGGCTGCTCATGCGACTCTTCCACTTCAACCGTTTTTTCAGACCAATCGACATTGCCCGGTGAGCCTGTTCCGCTGACCGGACGACGGAAGATTTCGGCATGTTGCTCACGCAGCGAAATATTTTCTGATACGGGTTCCGTGACAGTGTAGCGACGAACGCGGGTTGAGCCTTCACTGACCAGACGTTTGCCTACTTCCAGACGTTCTTCTGCCAGCCGCAGCACGTCTTCGTTACTTTCATCACCGGTTAATGGAGTACGACCCGCGACACGATGAGCCGGTTCAGTATGAAGTAGTTCGACTGCTGCGCTATCCTGAAACGTTCCGCTAGCGGGTGCAGTCAGGCCATCATTTGTTACGTCGTCGTCAGGTAACGCAGCACGACGTTCTGTCAGTTCTTCATGCGCATCAAGGATACCTAACGCTCGCGGTAGCTCATCTTCATCCGCCCGAAGCGACAGCACTACACCGCCAGTACGCATCGCGTCTTCATAGACTTCGGCCTGATCTTCTTCCAGCGTATTGCCAAACAGGCGCTGCCAGAAACCAGGGTGACGGGCTTCGTGTCCTTCAGTACGCAAGCGATCGCCGGAAATGATGTCAATGTCATCATCCAGGAAACCGGCCTTAATAAGGTTACGCTTTGCACCCTCAGCCAGTGAGAGACTGCTGAACATTGTGACGATTGTTTCACGTGCCATGTTGTGTTCCTCGATGATGGATTTGGACGGCTCTGAGTGGGATGTTCGGGTCAGATAAGCGTGCTGTTTACGCAGGGTGACGATCTCTTCTGTCTCTTCAATGCTGACAACCTTGCGGATATGCCACTCCTCTTTCAGCACCAGATGACGAACAATCTCGATTTCCTCTTCGACGATTGGAATGATCAGCACACCATTCTCTTCACGGATCTCCGGCATCGCCGTCAGCCGCTCCGACTTAGTAATGCGGTCAATCTCCGCTGTCTGATGCCGGAGCATCAGCGCAATTTTTTGCTGATGCTCGGTGACCTGTCGGGTAACTCTGACATGGCCATCAGTGACCCGCTGTCTGGAAATCTCAATGACTTCTTCCGCCAGTCTTATTACCTGGTCGTTACCCTCTGACCCTGGTTCTTCAGGAGGTTGATTGTTCATGGTTAACCTGCCTGTAATACAGAGCGATCATTTGTACTTTTCCTGACCTTGAGCATAAGTGACTGCTTTCCGGCTGATTAAAGCCTGGCACAAAGAACTACAAAAGATAGAAAAATACAGAAAAATGCAGGCAATTTAAGTAAAAGTGTCGCTAAAAGACGCTAAGCGATGCGGCAGATCAAATCACTAATCGCAGCGGGAAACAGTCAAATCTGTTTTGCTGCTTCCCGGGGAGAATAAAGAGATAGGATCAGGGATTAACCGGGTATGACGTAAATCAGCTACCTCACATCACGGGTTGAGCCATTCACTTTCCTGCAAGCTTCCATGAGGAGAGTAATGAAACAGGGCACGCTGATTATCATTTCGCTGAAGCTGATAAGCGTCCAGTACGCTGACCCGCACGATCACCACGCCAAAGCGAGACGCTCCCGACTCCACGGCTGTCGCTTCGCGTCTCTCATCAGCGGCTACCCGTACTTCACCCGGTGGTCCACCGGTGTAAGTCTGCTGCGTATGCTGCGGTAACTCACGCCACGCTGACCGGGCAACATCACTCCCTGCCGCATAGCACTCAACCCGACCCACCATCCGCAACTGCAGGCGCCGCTGATGACAATATCCCAGCACGCTAACCTGCGGGTTAGCCGCCATCTCCTGCCACTTCGGGCTGCGGACATCGGTATGAAATGTCAGCATCCGGTGGCTGTCATCACACTGGCGCAGCACCACGATGCGCGCCTGTGGTTGCTGCGCACTATCTACGGTACAGAGCGTCAGATAACGAAACCCGCTCTGTGGATCGGCTGCGCCAGCCACCAGTTCCGCCCAGGCGGTTGCTTCAAACGTTTTCAGATCCATTGGATATTATTCTCATCAGTGTCGGCTTTCAGCCATCTGGCTAAAAGCGTAGCAACGAAGTGGGCAGATGAACGTTCATCGCAGCGATATCGGCAAATGCGCCCAGCGAAGACAGGCGGTCAACACTCAGGATTGTGCAGAGAATGAACTAAATTCAGAATGACGAGAACGCGTGAAGAGCAGCAAAAAGTGAATGCCATCGGTCAGCGATGCTGTGCTATTTTGCACCATTGATTGCAGATTCGACATGCAGGGAGTTGTATCATGTCTGGTGAATTCACGTCAGAAATGCCACCGCAAATCACGTCGCCACGCCTGACCTATCGCCCGCTGCGCGAGGAAGACTGGCCATTCTATCTGGCGGTCAGTCAGGATCGAACGGTAATGAAGTACATTAGCGATCCGCGCAGCGCAGACGCGATCAGAAGTCTCTCTTTTGATGTCCGCCTGCCCGCCTGGTATCCGGGCTGTAATCACTGGCTGTGTCTGGTAATTGAGGAAAAAACAACCGGTTCAATGGCTGGCTTCTGCGGGTTCATCGATCGCGGAGAAGGCATTGCCGAGTTTGGATTTATTCTTGCGGCCAACGCGCAGGGCAAAGGCTATGGCAGCGAGTCACTGCATGCCACTATCGCCTTTTGCTTTGAGCAACTGGACTATCGCAAGCTGACCGCCACGGTGACCGCAGGCAATGAGGCCTCATGCCGGACTTTGCTTTCTGCGGGCTTTGTTCAGGAAGGGACAATACGGCAGAATTTCTTTCTCGACGGCAAGTGGCAGGATGACTGGCTATTTGGCCTGCTGAAACAGGAATACCGGCCAGCAGGCTGACCTGACACGGTAACGGACTGGCGTCGCTCATCCTGCACTTTGCCTGTCACGGGCGCATCAACTAATGGGGCATGACGTCGTGTCCGCTGGCGACAGCTGGCGGATAGTGTTCTTCACCGCACAGCATCGTCTCAAAGTCCGCTGGCGTCATTGGCCGGCAAAGGCCATTGCCCTGCATAATGTCGCATCCGGCAGTAGTCACAAAAGCGACCTGCTCTTTGTCTTCCACGCCTTCTGCCGCCACACGAATCCCCAGGCTTTTGCCGAGCGCGGTAATTGATCGGAACATCATCCGCACCCGCATGCTTGAACTCAGCTCGTGCGTCAGCGACTTATCAATTTTAAATCCTGCTACAAAGCTATAACGAAGCAGGTTAATCGCCCCTAGCGTACGTCCGTAATGATCGATAATGAATGAAGCGCCTGTCCGGCGTACCGCCTCAACCTGAACAGGCAAATCCTGCACCAGTACAGCAAGCAATGGCTCATCCACCTCCAGCTCAACAAAACCGGCATCACCGCCCGCACTCTCGCGTATCACCGCCTCCAGGCTATTACCGGCTAACTGACGCGGAAAAAGGTTGATACTGACACGAAGCTGAGGCGCGCGAACCTGCCACTGCCGGACCTGTGCCAGCGCACTGCGAATGATCCACTCTCCCAGTGTCACGGAAAGCGGACTCTTTACCAGCATGCCGATAAATTCGGCGGGCAACAGCAGCCCGCGAGTCGGATGCTGCCAGCGTACCAGTGTCTCGCAGCCAACAAGCTTTCCGCTTTCAACGTCGTAGCGGGGCTGGTAATAAAGCGTAAACTGCTGCTGCCGCACCGCCGTTTCCAGCTCGCGCTCAAAGCGGCGGCGTTGCTGTTCCGCTTCGCGAAACGCGGGCATAAATAGCATACTGCAGCCTTTCCCAGATGCTTTGGCGCGATAAAGTGCAAGGTCAGCCGCGGACATGACAGATGAGGGATCACGCCCATGCTCCGGATAAGAGGCGATGCCGGTGCTGGCACCCACGACTACCGGCGAGTCGTGATAGCGGAACGGCGTCTGTACGGCTGCAATCAGCCTTTCCGCCGTGATTGCCGCTTCTGCGCTGCCGCCAGCTAGCAGGATCACAAATTCGTCACCGCCCAGCCGGGCAGCCGTCACCGCACTGGCGCAGACCGCACGAATCTGTTCCGCCACATGGCACAGCAACGCATCCCCGGCAGCATGCCCCAGCGTATCGTTAACTTCTTTGAAACCATCAAGATCGGTCATCAGTAATGTATAAGGCACGGCTGCTTTAGTCAGTTGCCCGACCTGGTCCATAAACGCGCTACGGCTGGCGAGACGCGTTAGCATATCTATTGAGGCCAGCTCACAAAGCCGCGCTTCACTCTCATAGCGAGCCGTCACATCACGGATAATCATGCCTACCAGCCGATCGCCTTCTTCACGCCAGCCAGAAAAAGAGACCTCTGCCGGGAATTCACGACCGTCGCGCGTCACACCCCATATCTGCAACGAACGAGGATGCGAAATAGCGGCTTCGTCAGAGGTAATCCTGGCCAGTTCGTTTCGGTAGTCAGTCTGGCAGCGGGCCGGAATCAACTCGCTGACGTACTGACCACGCATCTCCTCTGCGCTGTAACCGAACAGCGCTGTAGCAGCCGGATTCCAGAAGGTAATGCCGCGACGCAGGTCTGTACAGACAATGGCGTCGGGAGAGGTGGAAGAGATCGCCTGAAGCCGCTGCTGACTGGTATAGCGCAATAATTCCAGACGATGCATTTCCATGCGATCCATGACCAGCGCGGCAATGTCAGCCAGATGCTTTCGATCCTCTGCAGTCAGCGGCTCACGAGGATGAGTGTCGGTCAGGCAGACCGTACCAATGTGGTGACCATCCGGAGTCGAGAGCGGAATCCCCGCATAAAAGCGGATAAAGGGGTAACCGTGAACCAGCGGACTGTCGCGAAAGCGCGGATCTTTCAACGTATCCGGCACGCAGAGAATCTCGCCCTGCGCCAGGGTATGATGGCAGAAAGCAACGTTTCGCGATGTACCTGAGATATTTAAACCGTAGCGGGAGGCAAAAAACTGCCGCTTCTCGTCGATAAGCGACACAAAAGCGACCGGCACCCGGAACAGCCTGGCAGCAAGCGTGGTCAGACGATCCAGCGCATCGGTCGGCGGTGAATCCATCAGGTTGTACTGCTTAAGTGCGTTGAGGCGAGCCGCCTCGGCATCATGATAAACTGGACGTTTCAGCGTAACTCTCCTCTGATGTTATCTGCTGCAGTCGGCACGACACAGCGTAAAGAGGACTCGTTCAATCAGACAGGACACGCAGAATTTGCTATCGACCCGTTGCCAGAAGAAAGGCCCACCAGTGAACTCTGCAACAAAAGATCGCCGCGATGAGCCCGATGAAGCTGGCACCGCAGATAAAGGGACACCAGTTAATACGTTATGCCTGGCAGAGGAATTGCAGCGGATCAGCAGCTTATGGCGGACCACGCCAGGAAACTCTGGCCAGGGCTTATCAGACGAGCGCTAAAAGCGCTTCGCTTGACTCACTATATCGGCCTGGAATAGCTTTACTTAAGTGTTAATACAGGCTGAAAACCTGACTTTGCCAGCTTTGACAGGTGCTCATAATGCAGATGTCCTTCGGCCAGCAACATCAGCACTTCATACTTTTCCTGGCAGACCTGCGCCGGCTTGGTGATGCTTTCGTGCCCTGCCAGATGCGCTGACTAACGTCAAAATTGTTCTGTTACCCTTTCCTGAGAAAAAATCAGCAGCCTCG
The DNA here is from genome assembly GCF_041982285.1 of Pantoea sp. ANP04. Lineage (NCBI taxonomy): Bacteria > Pseudomonadati > Pseudomonadota > Gammaproteobacteria > Enterobacterales > Erwiniaceae > Pantoea > Pantoea sp. ANP04. The sequence continues at coordinate 25,065 of NZ_JAUTYS010000015.1, forward strand.
CGCAGTTCATACCCATTACGCTGTACGGAAACAGGCGGTCTTAAACGCTGATTTCCCGGATGAGTGACTCCCTGTTCAGTGCCCCGGTGACGAAACCTCTGGGGATGAAAGGGTGGCAGCGGAAATATGAATTTGAGTTAAGTTTAGAGTGCCAGGCAATCCGCAGCTGTCAGAAAGCGTCAGACATGCATAAAACTGAATAAATTAACTGAAGTTTTATCTTATTTTCCTGCCGCATAAAGATTATGCGACTGAGAATAATAATAGCCATTACTAAGGGTGATGTTGACCAGGTGATGATCAACGTCGATCACGCGCTCCGTAAAGTGAGGCATTCATTCAATTATTAAATAAAAATCATCGTGAGTTTTTATTTCGACACCTAAAGCCATTGTTTACCGGTCTGATTGTTATCTGGCCGGGCGATACCTGATCGGCACTCGCCCAGCCAGCTTTTCAACGGCCGTAACATACTAATTAACCGTGGCAACAGCTTGATTCGGCAAAGTGAAACGCGTAATCACACTGCCCAGCGTCTGGGTCTGTCCACTGAGACTGCCTGCCGTCACGGAAACCTGCTGAACCAGTGTCGCATTCTGCTGAGTAACGCGGTCAAGTTCAGCAACGGCCACGGTGACCTGGGCAATACCTTTGCTCTGCTCATCCGATGCCAGCGCAATCTGTCCAATCAGTTCATTGACCCCATCGACGCCACGCAGCACGGCTCCCATGGTGGTTCCCGCACTCTCGGCTGCCCGACGGCCATCCTCAACGCGCGTCACGGTATCGGCAATCAGTTCTTCAATCTCTTTTGAGGCAGCTGCGCTTCGCTGTGCCAGTGAACGAACTTCACTAGCGACCACCGCAAAACCCCGGCCCTGCTCGCCCGCACGGGCGGCCTCTACGGCGGCATTGAGCGCCAGAATGTTGGTCTGAAACGCAATGCCATTAATGGTTGTAGTGAACTGCCGGATTTTTTCAGACCCCTGCGCGATGCTGGTGATGGCTGCCGATACTAACTGAACCAGTTCCACGCCCTGATGAGTGGTATTCGTGGTCGTGGCAGCCAGTTCACGTGCTTCACGCGCATTTTGTGCATTATGACGCACGGTGACCGTGATCTCCTCCATGCTGGCTGCGGTCTGCTCCAGTGCAGCGGCCTGTGTCGATGTCCGATCGGAAAGGTCGGCGTTACCCGCGGCAATGTCACCCGCTTCACGATGAAGAATGGCGGCATTGTCGCGGATAGCACTGACCGTCTGCAACAGACTGTATTGCATCTCTTTGATCAGCGGCACCAGTTGCCCGACACAGTTACGCCCCAGATCGTCCGGCTCACGCGTAAGATCACCGCCAGCAATGATGTTTAAATGAGCGCGAATTTTACCGACAGGACGTACCAGATGAACAACCAGATAACGGTCACAAAACAACAGCAAGGCCAGAACAGCCACCAGCGCTGCCAGTAATACGCTCTCCAGCCGATGTCGATCAGTTTTCAGTGGGGCCTGATTCCGGGCTAACTGTTGCGTGATTTTATCCAGCTGGGCGCGGGCAACAGATGCGAATTCAGAAGGTGTGGCTGTGAGTGCATTACGGAAGTTATCCCAGCCAGCATCGGCTGGGGTTAAAGCGACGAGAGCACTCTTCTCGGCTGCCGTACCGCTTTGCATAATAATAGCGCTGTTCGTCAGAAAACGTAGTTGTTGCGTCAGTTCCTCAGAACGATCAGTTTGTCGATAGATGTCGCGCACGAAATGGCTGCTGAAGCCGCCAGCTAATGCCACCACGCCCAGTGAGACGATCATCATCCACAGTACCACGCGGCGAATAGTGAAATGCCTGAGTGAATTCATGAGTTTTCCCCGATGTTGTCATTGGTGTAGATAAAGAAAGTAAAAGTAAATTATGCCATTTGATTTATCGCGTTATTATATAGCGCGCTATGTTTATAGTGGGTATACTGGCAGGATATTTAAGAAATTAATAGTTTTTGACGACGAAATAATAGAATCAGCAATACGAAAATATTTCGTTAAAGAAAAAATATTTGCTTACCTGGCCAGTGATGGCGTGCGGTGCGATAAAAAATAAATCATTAAACTTCTTCTTTTTTTACAGAAATAGCCTATATTCATGTCGTCAAACCCTTTAGTTTTTCTGTTTAATTCCACTCCGTAACCAGCCGATGCAGAGGAATCCATGCTTATGAGCCTAAGCGGCGGCGATGAATGCCGTACGCAGACCCTGCACGCGTTGCGCAGTAACGATGAAAGCCGTGACGATGTGCTGCGACAATTCGTTCGGCTGTCGAGCCAGGCACTCGGTATTCCCGGCAGCTTTATCTCGGTGCTGGATGATGAGATGCAGTATGTTAAAGCAGCGCATAATTTCACCCTTACACAATCCTCCAGACAGGACTCACTCTGCAGACACGTAGTGGATAATGACAGTATTGTCGTGGTGCCCGATACGCTGCTTGATGTCCGCTTTGCTGAACATCCACTGATTACCGGTGCGCCTTTTATTCGTTTCTATGCAGGTGTGCCACTGAAAAGCAGCACCGGTCTGATACTGGGCACGATGTGTGTGACCGATACCGCACCTCACCCCTTTAGTCGCGATCAGGCGGCGATGCTTAAAATGCTGGCAGCACTGGTGATCTCTTTTCTTGATGCCTGGTACTCGGCTGGCTTTTCCGACCCCGTCACAGGATTGCCCAACCGTCAGCGTTTGATTCGTGATCTGCAATTCCTGGCTGCTTCTGGAGACACCACCCCACGGCGGCTGGTACTGATTGACTGTATCGATATGCCACGCGCTTATGAACTTGCGCGTTCAATGGGAATGGGACCAGTTGAAAGCCTGCTGAAGGATGTGGCCACGCTATTGCCGCTGCGCCTGCGTCCTGCACCTTGTGAAATGCTCTATACCATAGCAACCGGGCGCTTTGCCCTGCTGACTCGTCAGGAGAGCAGGCTCACAGCTAACTGGGTGGCAACGAAGCTGGCTGGGATCAGTGCCGATATCGGTGATGGGCTATCGGTTGCATTAATGACCCACACCGGGGAAGCGAGTTTCAAAACCGGAGAGTTGCCCGCTAAGGAGATCCTGCGGCGCGCACTCAGTGCGCTGCACGAAGCCATTACCCGAGACATTGCTTCGATGCCTTTTAGTGAGGCCACCGATACGCGCCACACGCAGGATTTCACCCTGATGCATGATCTGGCTACGGCAATACGCCAGGACAAAGGATTATGGCTCGCTTATCAGCCTAAAATCTGTCTGCACAGCGGCAAACCGATTGGACTGGAAGCCCTGATCCGCTGGCAGCATCCGCAGCGCGGCGAACTGTCGCCTGCACAGTTTTTACCTTTTGCCGGGCAAACCGAGCTGCTCAGCGAGTTAACGACGTGGGTCACAGAGCACGTGATCGCCCGGCTATCCCGGCTTCGTAACAGCTATATACAGTTGCCGATCACAATTAATGTCAGCAGTAGCGATTTTTCCCGTGAAGGATTTGCAGACGAGCTGGAAGAACGGATGATCAGCGCAAAGCTGCCGGTTTCGCTGCTGGGCGTTGAGTGTCTGGAAACAGAACGGATTCTGGAAAGCCCGGCCGCAATACAGGGTCTGGAGATGCTTAAACTTCGTGGATTTGATATTTCACTGGATGACTTTGGCACCGGCTACAGCAACATCAGCTATCTCCGACGCATGCCTCTGGACGTAATCAAACTTGACCGTTCACTGATCAGCGAAATTGCGTCTGATACCGCATCGCGTGTCATCGCTCGCAGTATTATTGCCATGCTTAAGGATCTCGATTACAGGGTGCTGGCTGAAGGTGTGGAGAATGCGGAAACTGTTACGGCGCTGACCGAATTTGGTTGTGATCAGGCTCAGGGATTTTTCTACTCCAGACCACTGCCGGAAGCGGCACTGGATGAGTGGCTGGGCTGGCGATTACGCAGTCAGTGCTAAGCCTGACTCACCCGCCCCACCCTCTTATTTTTCCGACCCAAATGCGCTGAAGCCGCCTGGCCCGGCAATCCTGACAGTGTTACGCCCGGCGGCTTTTGCCTCGTAGAGCGCTTCATCAGCACGCCGTAGCACAGCCTCGCGATTGCCAGCCAGTTCAGCGCCTGAAGCCACGCCTGCTGATATTGTCACTGTTCCGGCAAACGGGAAGGTGGTGATGCTGACGACCTCACGAATTCGTTCTGCGGTGCGGGCCGCATCCTCCAGCGTAGTGTGGGGCAGCAGCAGGATAAACTCCTCTCCGCCAAACCGGCTAACGATATCGCCGATCCGACTGAGCTGACGCAGCAACGCCGCCAGATTCACCAGCACCGCATCACCTGCGTCATGCCCATACCAGTCGTTTATCTTCTTAAAATGGTCGATATCAATGGCGATGACACTCTGTTCATGCTCACTGTCTGACCGCGCTGCCAGTACAGAGAATCCACGCCGGTTACAAAGACTGGTCAGGGGATCGGTCATCACTTCATCGTTCAGCGCGGCCAGATGACCCGCCACGGCGTGACGATGAGCCTGTACCGCTTCTTTAAGTCGATCAGCCTCGTAATACCAGGTTTTAACCGTGGCGAGTGATTCGGCCTGCGCTTCGCTGCCGCCATCACGCACTCTGTCCGCCAGTTTTTCCAGTGGAGAAGCAATGCGACCTGCCATAAACGCAATAACGCCCGCGGTCACGATGATAATGCCCAGAACAAACCAGACTGCGCTCTCCGCCGTGCGCATCAGAATATGCCTGACCGTTTCAGACGTGCCGGTAATAAATACATTCCAGCCGGTTTTGTGCAGCGTGCCGTAACCGGTGAGGTAGTTCTGTCCATCACTCTCCAGCGTGAAGTGCCCACTTTCTGAGGTGGCAAGTTGCTTCTGCAATGCCAGGCTAAGCAGCATCTTTGTTCCGACACGCGCCGGATCGTGACTGAAAATAATCAGCCCTTCATTGCTGACCACGCTGACCATCGACCCTTTGGTGTAAAAATGCTGGCTCAGGATTTCGCTCAGCATGCTCTGTTTTTTGAGATAGATGGTGCCACCTATGTATCCCAGATAATGGCCCTCCTCGCTGAACAGAGGCTGTGATAAAAAAACCACATAGTTACCCGCAGCAGAGGTAAAGGGAGGGGAAATAAAAGGCTTCTGTGTCGAAATAGCCTTCAGGCTGGCCGCAGAGTGCAGCTTAACGCCAATCAGATTCAGACTATCCGGTGAGGTGGCCGCAATGATGGCGTCATGATTAACGACCACGACTGAATTGAAAAAGCCCGACTGCATTCTTAAGCGCTCGGTCTCTTCTTCCAGTTGTTGAACATCACCGAGCGTCTTGATCTGTGTTGCACTCCAGGCCAGTTCACGCTGCGCTATCGCCAGGTAACGATCGGTGGTATCGGCCAGTTTACGCGCATAAGCAATGTTCCCTTCCAGCAGGCTGTTTTCGATATTGGCTTTCTGAAACAGCAGTAACGCGCTCAGCAGAAGACCGGAGGTCAGAATGACGCCCCCAATGGAAAGCAAAGTCAGTAGCGAACGCAGGCGCATTTTTTCACGGCGCATTACAGTCAGGATCCAGGATAAACGTCATCTGAGTGTAACAGTTGTCACTACAGGTCAAGGGAAGAACAGAAGAAGATTAAGACGGGATCACGACCTATTGCGGGGTTGAGCACGAAATGGCTCTGTATTACTCACGCATTGTTTAGCGTGTAGAGGGTTATGATAAGCAACAGCAGCGAATGATTAAGCCGTAATAATGATATCTGTTAAGCCTGGCACGATGCACCTGATGTTTAAAATTATCGCTGATCACGATGATAAAGCCCTTCAATAGCATTGAATAACGGGGCAGTGGTTGCCCCGGTTATGATCATTAATAAAATAAGCTGAAAACAGTTAAATCAGACCAGTATCAAAAACAGACAGATTTGCACGAATTTAATCATTTAATAGAATTTAACGCCAGAACGCTTTAATATAAGAACGGCTGCTGAGTCTTTTAATAAAATGATGCGGACAGTTAAAGCGAACCCCATCCCACTCAAGATTAAACCATTGAAATTCATCATTTTTAATTTTTTCCAGCAAGGTCATTGCCTGCATAGGCGTCTGAAACGCATAAGCTTTCATCACGCCATCTTTGGTACATAAATCAATATGAACCATATAACCCCCGGGTGTTTAAAAAATCGGAACTTTATAATTATTGAACTGCCTGTTTAGCATAATCCATTTATTAGCTGCCGATTATCTGATTTCGTCATATTTACGTAAAAATTTCGTTTATAATTTTTCATTATTTTTTTGGGCAACTCAGCCATATTCAGTCAATTAATTTGACCATGTCAGCATAGGTGAGTCAGACCTGATTAAATTTATATCTAAGGCTTTCCTTCCATTCAGACAACGGCGAAATAGCTGTTCGCAGAACAGGACGTTTATCGCGTCGCTTTTCAGCACTCCGCCGTCCGCCAGTGCAGGGCAGCCATACTGCAGAAAAGGAATGCTTCGTGCTGACAGGTTGAGATGGTCATAAACAGAGCACATCGTTTACACTCTCAGCAGTCTCATTTTAACCCGGCAACGGTTTAGACAGATCGCTGAAGAGGCAGGAGATCACTCACGGCGGGCAATAAGGAATCTTATGCTGGATTATATGATGTCGCTCTACCGTGCTGTTCCTGTTTCATCGGACTGTCTCAGCGACTGGCTTGCCCGCTGGCTGGCACAACAGCAGACCCGATGCCACGACCATCATTTTTCCGCCGCCTTTCCCTGGCGAGAAACCGGGTTGCCCCAGCACACTTTTTTGCAGCGTGAACTGAGGATTAATGGCCAGCGTTATCTCACCGGGCCGCGCTATCTGGGTGGTGATCCTGCTCAGCCTTTTATTGAAATTGTGGCCCGTGACAGCGTCATTGATTACGCGGTGGCTGACGCTATCATAAAGGCGTGGCAGCCGCTGAAACCGCTAAAGTTGCGTGTCCTGTTGCCTGCGACCCATCCCGACATTGGTTTTACCGATCAACTGATATTCCTCAGCGATCCGGCTGCCGTTACGAAGCCTCCCGATAAAAACATTTCACTGGTGAAGGCTGCCCGGAGAGATTATCCCGCCTGTCTTCAGATGATTAACAACGCCTATCGTGCCAGCTGGCACACGCTGCCGCATCTGCGTGATCAGCTGATGGCTTCGAGCAAACAGGAATTACGTGAGGATATTGCCGCGGGTCATGTACTTATGATTGTCTGGCAGGGCATGGTGGCAGGGCTGATGATTTGCGAACGCCGGCGACTGGCCTTTATTGAGGGCGTTCAGATTATGGATGAAGTGATTATACCCGCTTATCAAGGACGCGGACTCGCCGCATGTGCACAGCAGCGTTTACTGCAACAACTTTGTCATCACCCTGGTGTGCAGGAGCTGCTGACTGGCACCATCCTTCCAGGCAATTTTCCTTCTGTTCGAAGCGCACAAAGTGCCGGACGACGCTGCGTGCTGAAATATCAGTTTTTTGCCCCTGCCGATTTAGGTCCCGACCGGGTCATTATTTGATCTCACCCTCAACACCCGCTCAATCGAACAACCTGTCAGCGTGCCAAATGAATGTGAAGCTTTCATGACTAAAAATTTAAAAAAATACATTAAAATTAATAACCTGCTTGTATTTAGCTGACATTTCACACCATTCACATTTTGACAATAAAATAATCACACGGAGTTATCTTTTCGTGCCTAAATTAGTGCCAGCTTTTATTAACGGAGCAGGCAAATGACTCACTTTGTGGCTATTTTTTTCTCTTCCCTCTTTATGTGCAGTAACGTTTTTGCAGGTTCGGTTTCCTCTGTTTCTATGAGCGCTCTTTCTGGCGCATTGAATGAACGTATGCAGGTAATGAAAGTGGTGGCAGGTTATAAAGCACAGCATCATTTACCTATTGAGGATCTGCCACGTGAGCAGGTGGTGCTGGATCACATGCTGCAGAACGCTGAGCAGGCCGGGCTTGAACCCCACTCCGTGGAGCCGTTTGTTCACGCGCTAATGAATGCCAGCAAAGCAGTTCAGTATCGCTATCGCGCAGACTGGCTCTCAGTCCCGGACAGTGATCGCCCCATTCCGGATCTGGCCGAGACCAGGCAGCAAATAGAGAAGCTGGATACTCAGCTCCTTACCGCAATCAGCCAGCGTCTGATGACCGGTATCTTCTCACAAGAAGATAAAGCGTTCCTGATGTCACAACTGACGGCACCCCACCTCAGTCAGCAGGATAAAAACAGCCTTTTCGCTTCCCTCGGCCGCATTAAGCGTTTGCGTTAATCCTCAGGCAGCGGAGTGAGCTATGCAACTACAGGAACTCATGAATCCCGACTACTCAGACAATCCTTTTCCGCTTTACCGCAAACTGCATCAGCAGGGACCGCTCATTCCTGCCGGAGATAAGATCATCATCAGCGGCAGTCATGCAGTCGTAGAAGCGCTGCTGAACGATCGTCGGGTTGGTAAAAATTATATGGAAAGTGTCAGGCTGAGATTTGGTGATGCCGCCGCCGACATGCCGCTGTTTCAGGGGATCAGCAGAATGTTTCTGGTGCTTAATCCACCAGAGCATTCCCGGCTGAAAGGACTGGTGATGAAGTCGTTTAGCGCCCGGGAGATCAAACCTATCAGGGAGATGGCACTGACTGTAGCGAATGAATTGGTTGATGCGCTGGCAGACCGTCGCGCCTGCGATCTGGCTCAGGCATTCGCTTTTCCACTGCCGGTGCGCATCATCTGCAGGATGCTGGATATCTCAGAGTCCGACGCGCCGGAACTGGGGCGCCTTACCTCTTTGCTGGTGAAAGTTTTCGATCCTCAAATCAGTCAGGCAGACCTGCTCGAAGCCGCTGACGCTTTTGCTGTGCTGGAAAGATACTTCAGCGCATTGATCGTCTCCCGCCGTGACAGCACGGCGAATGATCTGGTGTCGCTGTTTCTGCGCAGTGGCAGTGAAGACGACCGACTAAGTCACGATGAGATCATCGCCAATGTAGTACTTCTGTTTCTTGCCGGCCATGAGACCACATCAAATATGATCTGCAACACCATTCTGGCCCTGCATGACCATCCACAGGAACTGGCATGCCTGAAACGGAACCCTGCGCTGATACCCAATGCCATAGAGGAGTGTCTGCGTTACGATAGTTCGGTTCAGATGCTCTACCGGACGACTCTGGAAGAGATAGAGCTGGCAGGTCAGTTGATCCCGACCGGAACCCGCTTCTTTTTGAGTCTGGGCGCAGCTAATCACGATCCGCGGGTATTTACCTCGCCAGAACGAGTGAATATCCGACGGCATGAAGGACGCTGTCTGGCATTTGGTGGCGGAATTCATCACTGCATGGGCTACCGGCTGGCCCTTGCAGAAATGGAAGTAGCCCTTCATGTATTACTGACCCGGTTACCAGAGTTGCGCCCCATAACCGCTGGCGTTCGCCGCAATCACAGGGCCAATTTACGCGGCGTCAACGCTCTGCCGGTCGAATGGTGAGGTATTGTATTGTCGGGCCAGAAGAACCGACGATCAGACACGCAGCCGCAGAGTAGCTGGCAGGATAAGCTGGCTGTTAACGGGATCCTCTCCGGCAATCATGGTCGTCAGCATAGTGAAGCAGGCCTGCGCGAGTGCCGGAACGTTCTGCTCTACCGTATCGATCGGAATGGAAAGTGAATCATAGAGATAGTGATCATCGAAACTGGCGATACGGATGTCGCTGGTCAGCAGACTATGCTCGCTCATGTAACGCAGAACCCCCTCCAGCAGACCGCAGGCGGCGGTAAACATCGCTTTGGGCGGTCGGCCCAGCCGGTTACAGAGCGCTGCAAACATTTCATAGCCACTGCCAGGGTGGTAGTTACCCTGAATAATCCACTCAGGCTGCAGCGTCACACCCGCCCGAGCCAGCCCCTCCCTGAATCCCGCCAGACGATTCTGGGTCGGGGAGAGATCAGACTGTCCACCCATAAAGTAGATCTCCTCCGGGCAGGCGCGTGCCAGCTTTTCAACCAGTTCAGCTGTAGGCGTTATCGAGTCGGTGATGACCCAGGGCAGCTTAGTATTGTTCATGGTCCTGTCAAACAGCAGTACCGGCAACTGTTCGCTGAGACTGACATAGTCACTGTCGGTCAGCATACTGGAGGCAACAATGAGTCCGTCGACCTGCCGCGCGACCAGGTTGTTGACCACCACCATCTCCTGACCGGCATTTTCGTCGGTGCAGGAAATCAGCAGCTGCAGCCCGGACGCGCGGCAAAGATTCTCCAGTGCATGAGAAAAGGCAGCGAAGCCGTGGTTAGTGATTTCTGGCACCACCAGCCCCAGTGTATGACTGCGGGCATCATGCAGCATCCGGGCGTGGATGCTGGGCTGATAATGGTGTTCGCGGGCAAGCGTAAGAACCCGCTCACGCGTCTCCTTCGCGACCCGTAACTCTTCGCCACGGCCGTTAAGCACCAGGCTGGCCGTGGCTTTTGAAACCCCGGCAAGCCCGGCAATGTCACTGATAGTAACGCGTTTTGTTTTTCTCACGGCAAGGCATCGTTTAGTGAAATAAGTACTTATTCTACCATGCAGCGGCGTAACGACCAGTAGCGGACCTGCAGTTCTGCGTGCCCGTGCAGGGTTAGCAACGCAGGATGGTCTGGAAAATAGCGGCTACTCATCACCCCTTCCCCATCGTTAATGAAAATCTCAACACTGGAGTGATCACACAGGATCTGTAACCGACTAGCGACTCCGGTCCAGTAGCGATATGTCCACTCACCCGTTACCAGGCTGCGACGGGCAAGCCGCAGTTCATTCTGTTGCCATGTCAGGATCAGCGTATTCGCAAAATTGAGTTCAACGTCGCCCCGACTCTCCAGCTCAAGCTCCAGCCGCTCTGCGCCCATAGGTGGCGCATCATCTGCACGCCCCTTATAGTGCTGCTCTTTCTCCCGCAACGCCTGCAGTTCCACCACCGGCTGCTGACAGAGCCGCCCATTGCGTGAGCTCAGTGCGCGCACACAGGTCATCTGGTGGATCCAGCCCTGTGCCACGGTTGGCTGAGCCATCTCTTCACCGTCCGGCGTCCCCATCCAGCCCACCAGCAGACGTCTCCCGTCAGCGGTCAACGTAGTTTGCGGGGCATAAAATTCAAACCCTGCATCCATTTCGTTAAGCGGACCGTGTTGATACAGAGGTTGCTGATAATCAAGCGAACCACTCAGCCAGGCGCAGGCGTGACTGTTCAGATAGCGCTTCTCTTCGGGTACTACGCCCTGAGGACAGCAAATCAGATAGGTGCTGTCGCCGAGCGTGAACATATCCGGGCACTCCCACATATAGCCTGCCGCGTCCAGACCACCTCGTTCGCTTCCCGCAATCTCGCCGAGATTCTGCCACTCCCGCAGATTGTCAGAACGCAACAGCAATACCCTGCCCTGTAACTGCGTCGTCTGCGCGGCCAGCACCATGTACCAGTAATCTTCATGGCGCCATACTTTGGGATCGCGAACGTGACCGGTATACCCTTCCGGTACAGCAATAACCGGGCCGAGCTTGTCAAAACCCCCCGCACTGTTCTGCTGCGCCAGACACTGCCACGCCGTACGCGAACCATCATCAAACTTCACGTTGCCGGTATAGATCAGCGTCAGCTGACCGTTATCGTCTACCGCGCTGCCAGAGTAGCAGCCGCTGCGGTCATACTCCTCATCCGGCATCAGGGCGATGGGCTGATGCTCCCAATGCAGCAGATCGGCTGAACGCCAGTGTCCCCAGCATTTGTGCTGATGCGCACAGCCGAGCGCGTTCCACTGGTAGAAAAGATGGTAGTCACCGTTGAAATGGATAAATCCATTAGGATCGTTCAGTAACCCGGTGACCGGAGCCAGATGCCAGCCTGGATAATGGCTGTCGCCCAGCGCCTTTGGCATACCCTGCATCACCGCCTGCAGAATGGTGGCAAGACGTGTTGATGAGGCCATTATTCAGAATCCGTTTTGTATTTGAGAAGATATGAAATCACAAACGCGGTGGTAAAGGCGATTGCGATGCCGATGACATAATTCAGCAGAGAACCAGCCTGGACAATCGCCATGCCCGGTAGTCCGGTCAGCCCGACCGCTGTCATATAAACGTGAACCGACACGACCCAGGCACCGCCCAGCGCACCGCCCACCAGTCCGGCGATAAAGGGCTTCATAAACCGCAGGTTGATACCAAAAATGGCCGCTTCGGTGATCCCCAGTAATGCAGAAAACGCGGAGGGCAACGAAATCGCCTTGATCTTCGCATCACGGGTTTTGAACCACACTGCCAGACAGGCACCGCCCTGAGCCACGTTCGCCATCGCCCAGATGGGCAGCAGGAAATTCACGCCGATTGAAGGATTGCCCAGTAGTCCCGCTTCAATGGCGTGGAAGCTATGATGGACGCCGGTGATGACAATCACCGAGTAAAGCCCACCAAATACCAGCCCGGCCAGCCATCCGGCGTGCGCAATCAGCGTGCTGAGGACAAAGGAGATGCCATCACCCAGCATACGGCCCGCAGGACCAATAATCAGTAGCGCAATGAATCCGGAGATAATCACCGTCAGAAACGGGGTCAGAATCAAATCCAGCGCATCCGGTATTACCCGACGTAGCTGTTTTTCGAGCATGCTCATGAACCACACCGCCAGCAGTACCGGGAATACCGTGCCCTGATAGCCAATCATCGCGACTTCAATGCCGAAGAAGTTCATCGTGTGGAAACCGGCTGCCACGCCCCAGGCGTTGGTCAGCGCCGGGTGGGTCAGAATGCCACCCAGCGTTGCGCCCAGAAATGGGTTACCGCCAAACTCACGCGCTGCCGTAAAGCCAATCAGTATCGGCAGAATAATAAAGGCCGCCGAGCTGCACATATCCAGCATGATGTAGAGTGCATTTTCCGGATTGACCCAGCCGTAGGTTTTGACCATCCCCAGCAGGCCCATCAGCAGACCTGACGCCACAATCGCCGGAATGATCGGCACAAAGATGTTCGACAGCAGTCGGGCGATGCGCTGGAAAGGGTTAAGCTTGCGTGCGGCAATATCAGCAGCCTCAGACTTGCTCGATTCGCTAATACCCGCCTCGGCGATAAAGGCAGCGTAAACCTTGTTTACCACGCCAGTCCCAAAGATAACCTGAAGCTGTCCCGCATTACGGAAGCAGCCTTTAACCCCTTCAATCCGGCCGATCGCGGTAGTGTCCGCCTTTTCATCATCCGCCAGCACCAGACGCAGCCGGGTCGCACAGTGTGCTGCGCTGGCGATGTTCTCTTTACCACCCAGCAGCGGCAGTAAGGCCCGCGATATTTTTACATAGTCCATATACACCTCAGTCTTGTTTTGTTTTTATCCGTGTGGCGTTGAGGCCCCGGTCTCCGGGGCCATCCGGTCAGAACCAGGTTTCCATCTGTACACCGAAGTTCCATTCGCCACCGGCATCAAAGCCCTTGCTGCCGAACGCGTCGTCACTGGCATAGTTATTGAGCCGATGATCCCAGTTCATCCAGGTTGCAAACAGACGAATTTCCGGACGCTTAAGGAAGTCACCGACATCACCGGCTTTCAGGGTTGGCGCAATAGTGAGTTTGGTAAAGCTGCCGCTGACCGCGTTACGGTTGTTGTAACCTTCCGGACGCAGATCCATGTACTGATAAGAGCCTTCATACTGCATCTCAAAATTCTGGGTGATTTCCTGAATCAGACGCAGGTTAACTGTCGCCCAGTCATAGCTGTCACCTTTGACGTACCGATCGTCACTGCGCTGTGCCAGTACGGCAGGCGCAATGTGCCAGCCACCGCCCAGCGGGGTGATGCCGTAACTCGCCAGCCGCCAGGTGTTCGCTTCTGGCAACAGTGCGCCGTCAGACCCAATTGACTTCACCTCTGCGCCCAGGCCATGGCCATAGAGCAGTGCCGTTTTGGAAGTGCCCTCTGTCAGCCCATAGAAGCTGTCGTTATACAGGCCCAGCAACGCATGTACGCCGGTTTCGGCCGCATCGCCTTTGACTCTGAGTCCGTCGATATCCCGGCGATCGTCGTTATCTTTCGCCCGCATACCACTGAGCATCATCTGCACCGGGCCGACAAAGTTATTCAGCGTCAGGATGTAGTTTTGCGCCGTATTTTCATTGTTTTCGATGTCGCCAAAGGTACGACCGTACAGCGAAATGTTGCTACGCGTCTGATCGCTCCACTTCATGTCGTAAATGCCGGCACCGGTACCTGCAAGAAACACAACATCAGAGTCGATCCAATGGATATCAAAGTTATCACGGTCAAAACGCTTACCGGCCCACACGGTAGAGTTATCAAATGCACCGCTGAAAGTGGGAAGTTGCCCAAGCTCGACAAATGCCTGACGCAGGTTGAGATCGCTGCTGGATGCGGTCCAGTCGTTATAGGTGCGCTGCCCGTCAGCCAGCATGGCTTTGAAACGGGTGGTAGCACCATTATCCAGCGTCTGCTTATGTTCGAGGTTGAGCTCAACATACGTATCCGGCTCATTACCGAGACGTCCAACGTGACCGCCGGTTTCGCCAGCAGGAGTGAGTGTCGGACCACCCTGCGTTTTAGTGGCTGAGCTGTTCATCAGCAATCCGGAACGGGCGTAACCGTGGAACTCAAAGCCACCTTCATCGGCAGATTTTTGTTCCAGCTTCGCGGTGCGCTGAGCAACCTCGGCGGTGGAAGTCTGGGTCTGCTGCTGTACGGCTGCCAACTGTTGAGCCTGCTTCTCAGCCACCTGTGCCTGCTTTTCGGCGACCTGAGCGCGGGTTTCAGCAACATTTGCTCGCTGCTCGGCTGCCTGAAGTCGTCGCTCCATCGCCGCAAGGCGTGCCTCAATGCTGCTCATGCTGGAATCGGCCCAGACTGATGTAGACAAGAATATTAAAGAGAGGGCGACTGCTAACGTGCTTTTTTTCATTTTTTATTCCCTGAGGAGAGGCTATCATCACCGGCTTTTTTGCTAAACCGGTTTAGGCGCAAATCATAGCCACGGGTAATTTCCCTCTGCAATGAAAATAGCTAAACCGGTTTAGTGATTGTGAGATAGCTCCCAAAACAGGGGCGTCAGGGATGATTAGCCGGCCAGATTGTCCAGCTGATGGAGCCAGGGAAGTGCTGTCATGGCACCTTTCGCGGTGGTTGCCAGGGCGCCACAGCATTGTGCTGTGACAAGACAAATGGACAGCTTTGATTCATCGGCAGGCAGACCTGACGTCGCCAGAACCCAGAGTAATCCGGCCACGAAAGCATCACCTGCACCTGTGGTGTCGACGCTGTCCACGGGCGTCGTCGCATGGTGAGTGATCTCGCCCTGATAGCAGGCGATCACCCCTTCCCTGCCCCGCGTCACCAGTAATAAGCGAATACCAAATCGTTTGGCCAGCTGCGGCAAGCTGACAGCTGGTTCCTGTCCCGGACAGAGGAAATCCAGTTCCTCGTCTGAGAATTTAACCACGTCGGTATGACTGAGCGCCTCGTTCACCACCAAATGCAGCAGTGCCGGATCGGACCAGAGGTCTTCTCGTAAATTGAAATCAAAGCTGACATGACCACCTGCAGCACGAATCTGCTTCATGGCGGTAAGCGTGGCGGTGCGTGATGGCTCAGCTGCTAAGGCGATCGAACAGCAGTGCAGCCATTCACCGCGCTGGAACTCAGGCAGATCCGACGGTTCAAGAAACAGATCGGCACTGGGCCGCACCATAAAAGTAAAGGAGCGTTCGCCCTGCTCATCCAGCCCGACCACCACCGTTGACGTGCGGTGCTGTGAATCAGCGATCATGTAGCGAGTATCAACGTTCTCCTCTCTGAGCGTCTGCCGCATAAATTCACCAAAAGGATCAGCGCCTACCCGACCAATAAAAGCACTGTTTCCCTGCAGACGTGCAATGCCAACGGCGACATTAGCCGGTGCTCCCCCCGGACACTGCATCAGGTGGCCCGGCTTTTCGGGTAGCAAATCGACCACGGCATCCCCGAGACACCATACGCGAACAGACATAGACAACTCCTGTGATTGAATTTAAAAGCTAAACCGTTTTAGCTATAGCGTTAAACTGTACCAGGATCAAGCGTAATACTGCTGAAATGAGGCGCGTCGTACAGAACATCTCTTCAGGCGAAGAAGAAAATGCGGATAAGGCAGGTATGCCTCTGGGTGGATAGCAGATAAAAAAACCGGCCAGTGGCCGGTTTCGAAGACGATACAGGACGACGATTAATTCAATGTAGAAAGAATCTGTCTTATTGATGCGTCAATCTGCTCAGCGATCTCTTTTGGCAGACGACTGAATTCATATTGCACGGTCCGCTTCTCATCATTGGTTTTGCGTCGTGCATAGGTATTAGCCGTGGTAAATGTTGCCAGTTTCTCCGTCACAGTTTTGCTGACGGGTGCCGGTTTGTTTAACTGACGACGCGCGCTTTTGAAGCCATTCAGGATAGCGCTCTTCTTATCATCCGGGTTGGTGATTCGCAGGAGATCATCTTCATTCAGCCTTTGCTGAATCTCGCTGACCAGCGCAGAGACCTCAACCGCTTCCGCTTTAGCCTCCTCCCAGACATCAAGCAGCAACTGGTAATCCTGAAGCGTCAGCTCAGAGACAACCGGGAAGAGTTCAATGAACTCAGCAGGCACAGCTGCTGCCTGGAACGCACGAGTGACCTTGGCATTAGAGATACCTTCTGCTTTGGCAATCTCGGATTTGCTCATGCCATTTTCGTTCATCAGCATAAAGCGTAACCCTAATTCGCGCAGGTTATGCTCTTTAGCGGTCTGTATATCAGCGGCCAGTTGACGCGCATCACTGATGCTCAGTTCATCAGCGGTGACCAGTACCTCCAGGCTTGCCCCCGAAAGAATACATGCAGCGCGGCGGCGTGAACCATCCATGATCTCAATCTGATCACCGTTGATGCGACCAATCGCCGGGAAAAACTGCTGCAACGTAATGGTACGGGTGATCTCCTGCAGCGATTCCGGTGTCAGTGTGCTCTGGTCACGACCGTTGATTTGGGGATCAACCGTTGTTCTGGTCTCAATATCATCATGCAGGATGAGCTGGCGAACGAAAGTTGCCTTCGC
Organism: Pantoea sp. ANP04; assembly: GCF_041982285.1. Classification (NCBI taxonomy): domain Bacteria; kingdom Pseudomonadati; phylum Pseudomonadota; class Gammaproteobacteria; order Enterobacterales; family Erwiniaceae; genus Pantoea; species Pantoea sp. ANP04. The sequence goes on from NZ_JAUTYS010000015.1 coordinate 42,245, forward strand.
ACCCGATTTCAGCGTAAAGGTGCGTGACTGACTGCTACTGTCGATCATGTTCGCGATAGCTGAATCACCAAATTTGCGGCCAATGCGCTGTATAGGTTTGCTCACAAGGTGCTCCTGATATATTCGATGCGGTCAAACACAGCCCTGGAGAACTGTTCGGCTTCGTATTTAGCTTTGCGCAAAGCGTCCGCACTGCCTGGATAAGATGAGGGATTGGCACTGATGACGGTATCAAAGGATTCACCGCAGCGTTCAAACCCGTCCAGTCTTGGCAGGCTGCAGTCCAGCATTGATTTGGTAAACACTTCACGAGCATAACTTTGGGAGGTCAGGTGATCGTGTTTAGAGGTCATTTTCGACATAAAGCCAATATTTGCTTTAAGACGCGGTTCAATGCCTTCTGACTCAATACGTTCGAGCATTTCTGGCAGGCGAGTCAGATACTTCATAGTTGAATGGAAATCGACCTGTGCCGGCGGCGTCGGTGTCAGCAGCACATCACTGGCCGCAATAGCATTCAACATGAACGAATCAAGGTGAGGACCGGTATCGAGAAAGATGAAATCATAATCACCGGCCAGACGATCAATCACGTTGCGGCGCAATACTTCGGACGGTGCAACGCCTGGCAGATGTTCAGCAACCAACTCTTCCCAGTCGCTGGCAACGAAACCATCGTCTATTGAGGCGGGAATTACATCCACTCCCGGCATGACAGTTGGCTTAATAAACTGTTCGCGAAGCTGGTCGGCATCCAGGTCGTTCAACATGGCCTGCGCTGCGGTCTCAAGAACGGAGCCTACGCTATTAGTGTGACTCAGGAACATTGTGCTTGATGCCTGTGGATCCAGGTCAATAACCAGAATGCGCAGGTCATTATGCAACATAGAGGGATGAGCGCGCATACCGTGGGCCAGTGTGACAGTACTGACTGTTTTAGAAACACCGCCCTTAAGACTTACAACAAAGACGACGAAGGGTCCATCATGGCGATCGCGATATTTTGGGACTTTACGGTGCTCATAGATGTCGACTACGTTCTGAATGGTCAGTGCGTATTGTGAGGTACTGCCGGTTTGTTTCTTACCAAACTGATAACCTGCTTCTTCCATATCACCAATGGCAGCAACAACAGCGTGCTTACTCAGTAATGGCATATTGGCTACGGCATTACGTGAGAAAGTCTGGTAAAAACCGGTCTGATTGAACTCCTGACGTTGTTGTTCAATGTGGCTACTCAGTCCATGTAACATGGAATTGGCTCTGGTCGCCATTTCCAGCACTCCACCATAATCGCGCTTCATAAGCCCCTCTGCTTTACTGTTTTTTGCATACTACACAAAAAGGCTAAACCTGCCAATTTTTTAGAAAAATGACAAAAACCTGGATTTTTTATTAGTGACATTAAGATGACGATGAGATGGATGGGAGAGTTATGAAAAGGGTGGGTCAAATTGACGGTTTCTCTCGCTGAAATGAATGAATTCGATGTTTCAGGATTACCTCCTTAAAGAGGCTTCAGGGCGTTTTCAACTGTCGTTTCACCCCTTTATATTACAGCATACCATTCTGTTTATTGTGCAAAGAGTTATAAAGTTCATATGTTTTCCATGGTATTTTCAGCATGAAAATTTAAATAAATTTCATATTAATCATCAACATAAAAGAGAAATTGAATGGTGAAAAACTGCGTTGCAACGTGTTGAAGATAAGCTCTAACTTTGATTTTTAGTCTTTTTATGATTGCTTCAGCTTATTAATTTTATCAACAGGGCTTGCAAGTCTGGTAAGTCGATTAATGGTGGTGTCCTTTCAATTTCCATCGCTTAAATTTGAAATTTTTACTCTCCTTAAATCATGATGTGTCATGACTTTTTCATACTCTTGATTGCCGGGCTTCATCGAAGCTTTATAGTATTTTAAGTCTGACAAACACTCTATTACTTACTCAGGTTGCGTTTGAACAACATATCCAGTCGTTATGCCGCTTGATAAATTTTGTGAATTCACTGATCTTTCCGTACCCGTTTCAGACCGGGGGCAGGGCTCATACTTTTAAAGCAGGTATCAAATCTTAACCGGACATTTTGACGATTAAGTGATTGCGAATATGTATCATCGCCCTTTCAATATTGTATTCAACTCCGCAAATATTTACCTATCTCTCAGTTTCTCTTTCTGAGGAGAACCTTCACTTACTCGAAAACGAGGCAGCACAACATTTCTTCCAAGTCTGACAATCTTCAACTTTTAAAAAAATGAGTTTCCGGTTGCTTTTAGTAGTCTGAATTTCTGTTCAGCTCCTTTTTGAACGCTGCTGTAAACCAGACTTCGCTTTCTCAGTTAATCAACATAAGATATTGAATCAGAAAATTACAAGGGGAATTTGATTATGGTGTTTTCATCATGAAAAAATCATAATAATTCCTTATTTATCATAATGATAGATTATTTTTTAGGGTGGTAACTCTTTAAAGTATGAAGAGCACGACAAATGCTCAATCTACATCAAAGCCCTATTTAAAATGTGGTTATCAGAGTTTCTTTCACGGTCTTGCTGCTTATGCTTTGTACAAAGGGCTTTCATGTTAAATCCTCTGCTAAACCAAACCTGACGGCTGATCACAATTCAATGCCTGTCTTAAACATCAGATCTATCTGACATGCTGCTTCTGCCATGTTTTCTCTGTTTTATCCTCATTATTCACAGGCCAGATCCAATTGGTCGATCCTTAATAGATCAAATTGAGATCCTAAACAGATCCCCATAACGTCTGAGGGCTTGTGGCACAAGGCTTTGAAGGGTGTCAGTAACCACTATAGCGAGAAGAATAACCACTATAGAGTGTGGAATAACCACTGTAGCGAGGAAAGCAACCGCGCTGGCGAGTACTTAACAACCACTGTAGCGAGTAAATGACTTTTTATTGTGTGTATAACCCTTTTGAGAGGGCATTACTGTCGCTTCACTGACACTGTGCGATGAGAGCGAGTGCTGCATGTCGAGGGCAGGGCAAATTATCCGTTCTGTTAACCTCTTTTTACCGGGTTATCCACTGAATAGATCCAATAACAGATCATCATAAGATCCTAATAAGTTCCTTAAAGATCCCCAACGCGCTCCAGGCCACGGTACGCCTGAGCTGGGGTAAGGTGACTAACCACTATAGCGAGTAGAACAACCACTGTATCGAGAGAAATAACCACTATGGTGAGTAGATTAACCGCTGTAGTGAGTGATAGTATCCACTGTATCGAGTAACAGCGGCTTTCGCCTGTTCACATCACGGATCTTCCTAATGCCAAGAAAAGAACCAGATATCCTGAACATAGCCGATGCGTTTAGCGAAACAGACAAACGCACAGGTGAAGTTGTTACTCTTACCCCCAACAGTAACAACACCGTGCAGCCGGTAGCGCTGATGCGGCTCGGCTTATTTGTTCCGACGCTCAAATCTACGGCGCGCAGTCAGAAAAACCAGATGAATGCCATGGATGTGACACAGGATCTTAAGCAGTTATCCCTGGTCAGGTCAGAAGGCTATGACAACATTAAGATTCTGGGTGCCCGGTTGGATATGGATAATGATTTTAAAACCTGGGTCGGGATCATTCGAGCATTCGCCACGCATGAGTGTCTGGGAGACACTGTAACGCTCTCTTTCGTTGAATTCGCAAAACTCTGTGGCATACCTTCGGTACGACTCTCCTCGAAGCTCAGGAGCCGCCTGGACGCATCCTTGACGCGTATCGCATCGAATACTCTGACCTTTACCAGTAAAGGCGGAGAAAACTACACGACGCATCTGGTGCAGTCGGCTAAATACAGCATCAAGAAAGATACGGTAACGCTGCAGGCTGACCCCAAAATCTTTGAGTTGTATCAGTTCGACAGAAAGGTTTTGCTGCAGCTGAAAGCTATCAATGAGCTGGCCCGCAAAGAATCCGCTCAGGCACTCTACACCTTCATTGAAAGCCTTCCTCCTAAGCCTGCCCCGATATCAATGGCGCGTCTGCGTGCCAGACTAAACCTGACGTCACGCGTGATTACCCAGAATGCGACTGTCAGAAAGGCCATGGAGCAGTTAAAAGAGATTGGTTATCTTGATTACACCGAAACACGGCGGGGCTCGTCAGTCTACTTTTGGGTGCATTATCGTCATCCTAAGCTGCGTCCGGCCGAACTGCCACTCAGCAACTCTGACCTGATCGATGATGAGATCGACGATTATGACGATCTTGATCTTGACCCCGGCGTTATTGATGTCAGCCTGCCTGAACCGATGATCGAAGAGGAGAACAGTGAACTGGTCATGGTGTCTCGTGAGGAAAAAGAATTACTCAACAAAATCAGAAAGCAGAAGAAGCTGTGACAGATTCGCTGTGTCGCTCTCGCCATTTTGCAGGGATAGGCTTCTTTAAAACGGTAACCACTGTAGCGAGTACTGCTACTCGCTACAGTGGTTAGTGAACAGTGATTAACAACAGATATCTTGTCTTAATAGCGTCGCTGCCAGCATGCTCACTTGTCATTTACTCTTTTTCTGAACTGAGTCCGGTGATTTTCATGCTCGCTACAGTGGTTACTCACTGTGTATAGGGACCTGTCTGTTAAAGCCAGATAACCAAACAATGGCCTGTTATTCACTCGTTACAGTGGTTACTACGTCTGCTTCAGACTGGCGATCGCTGGGTTAGAGAGACCAGATGCGCTACCGGGATAAAATTTGAGTTTTTATGTTACTCGCTACAGTGGTTAGTCCCTCCTGATTTCTGCTTAATCCTCTGATTTTCCTCTCCGACGCGCTCAGGCTTTACTCGCTATAATGGTTATCAGGCTAATTTTTCGTAAAAACGGCCAGTTAATGCTCAGATAACAACGATCAATAATGAAATGTTCTCGCTACAGTGGTTGTTAATTGGGAGCAAAATTGTTTAGCTTACTCTCCATAGTGGTTGTTATTGTCAGGGACTTTTATGCCTGGCAATGAATCCCTGATTAAAGTGATTACTCACTATCATTTAATGCCTCTCCAGGTAAGGTTTTTGTTAACAGCTTCAATTAAACCTCTCCCTGAATTGTTACTCGTTACAGCCGTTAATAAAGATACCCACCTTTAGAATTTCGCTGACAAAATGCTTTATCGCATCCTTAAAAGCTCTTCTGTAAGGCCGCAGACTGCGACAATTGATGCAATCAAGGGTCAACTTTCATTATTGTGAAGGGGATTCGTCTTTTACTCTCTACAGTGGTTAGGGCATGACTGACGTGCACGGGTGCTGTTGAGGTGTGTTTAAAGCCAGAGTGGTTGAGTTGCCCTGAATGCTTTTTTCATTTACTCGCTATAGTGGTTTCCGAAAATCTGCATGAGGCCTGTCTACTCGCTGCAGTGGTTAGCTGATGGATTTTGATACGAAATAAGGATCTGCTATCGCTGATTTCTCAATGCAGATGTTAAAAGGTGAGCTTTTCTCACTACAGTGGTTGCTCTGAGATCTTAGCGAGAATGAATAGTGAGACCAGAGATTTATCAACAATTGCAGTAAGAAGTGGCCGGGTTTCCCGATATCACAACACGGAGGGCAGTGGGGGAGGGCATGTTCAGAGGGATGAGGTTAAAGCGCTGAATGACTCTTTAAAGGACAGTTATCAAAGCGGCCGCACCCGGGCGCACCGCTTGATACTGTTCAGGCAGCTTGCCCTATATCGCTTCCCGATATTCGGGCCAGGCGACAGACTGGGCTTCGTAGCGGCCTGCAGCAGCGAACAGCGTGCCCTGGAAATTAATCACACCTGCGGCCTCCAGCCACATCCACTCTTCAGCCTGTACGATCCCTGCGGCAATCACATTGATCTCCAGTGCTGAACAGCATTTGATGATCGCCTGCACAACGGCCTGCTTTGGCCCACTGCGATGGACATCACGAGTGATACCAGCATCTATGCGAATGCGGTCGGGCTGAATATGAGTCAGTAATGACAATCCTGCGGAACCGTCACCAAAATTGTCGATGGACAGACTAATTCCAGCCGCTTTTAGCGTGCGTACTGCCTCAGAGAAATCTTCCAGCTGCGAGATAACTGCAGTTTCACTTACGCCGATAACGACCTGCTCAGGAACCAGCCCCGCCTGATGAATGGCGGTTACAATCTGCTCAACAGCCTGAGGTATCACCACCAGTGTCATCGGTAACAGACTGACGTAAAGCGTCATACCGTCCGGGCAGACCAGCCCTGCATGGGCAAATGTCGCTTTAACGGTTTCCAGATCGTTAGCATAAAGCTGGTCCCCTGTTGCGTCATCAGCATGCGCAGGCCTCAGTGTTGTTGCTTCAATGGCCGTGACCTGACGAGCCAGGGGATCGACCACTGGACGGAAACTGACGCCTTCTGTCTCGGGACGGGAGTCAGGTACATCATTGTGTTCGGAAATAAACTCCCAGTAACCTGGCGGGAGAACTTCGTAGTAATTCTCTTTTTCACGTGACTCTACGAACGTGCGCAGGAATTGCAGTGCCCGATCATCATAGGTCAGGCGATATTTTGACGTCCCTTTATCCAGCACAGCCTGCAGCAGTGATGAGCGATCGTGTTCACGCAGGTCAAAGAGCGCCATACCCGCGTTACCAAAGCGGCGGTAAGGTGCATAATCGCGCATCAGCTCGACTACATTATGGTGTCGCCGATCGGCGCAAATTCGCTGATAGACAGCCTGAATGCCCGCTTCCGGACCTTCAAGCAGTTGAAAAAAATGGGTACCATTAAATAATAAAATGCCGGTCACGTCGTGAGCCGTATTTATTCTGTTGGCGTTGTCGACCATCGCGGGAATGGTTCTGATCGGAAAATCATCAGAAATATGGCTGCGATAAATTATGGTAGTCAGCATGTGCAGCTCAGCTTTATATGAATGTTGGGTACACGCTAACATTGTTCAATAAATGTTTCATCACTACTTATTCAGTGTCGCACAGACTGCACCAGAGCAGATGGCAGTAAGCGTAACGGCAAATTGATGGAGCGATTTCAATAATCGCTGACAGTATTAAAGACACGGATACTGAACAGACAACTGCATGCCTGCTACATAGTAAAAAAGGCCGCCATAATGGCAGCCTCGTCGTATTAACCTGATAAACGTTATTTAATCAGCTCAGCAGAGACGTAGGCACGGTTATCAACGCGTGCGCCGGTGATTTTATAAGATGCACCAGCATCTTTGGCCAGCGACGCGACTTTCGCTTCAGCAGCATCCAATGTCGAAGCAGTAGCGGTAATACTCTCTGCAAAACTACTAAAAGAAATCAGTAGTGCGGTAACAGCAACGAAATTTTTGATTGTTTTCATGGGCAGAATCCTCAGCATTTTCATTCAGGGAGAGGCGTTTTGCCTCGATGTAATGAATCATAGGCAAGATCATGCCGGACTAAAATAGCTAATATTTGCTGAAGTAATTCAATTATTTTGAATAAATGAATGTGAGGGTGTTTGAGAGAACCAGATGTGCGAAACGCGATCTGATATCAGATCGCGTTCAGGCCAGTTTAATGGCACTCGCCACGTAGCTTCCAGTGAAGCCAGTGATCGAGAGCTTCTTCGCGTAGCGGCTTTGAATAGAAATACCCCTGAGCCTGATCGCAACCATATTCAGTCAGGGATGACACCGCGTCCGGACACTCTACCCCTTCAGCCACCACGGTATAATCCAGCTCTTTGAGCATCGCGATAATGCTACGGGCAATGATGCGTGAAGCGGTATCTGAGGACAGTTCACTGATCAGGGAGCGATCCAGCTTAATCACATCCAGCGGCATACGGCGCAGATAACTGATGTTACTGTAGCCGGCGCCAAAATCGTCGAGTGAAATTTTGAATCCTCGTTCCCTTAGCATCTCCAGCCCGCGCAGAGCGGTGGGGCTTTCGAGAATACGTTCGGTCTCCAGACATTCGATGCCCAGCAGAGAAGTCGGAAGTTTAGATTTCAGCATCTTGCTTTCCAGCGCTGAAGCGAATCCCTCACGCGCAAAGTCGCGCACACTAACGTTTATGGTCAAGGGCAACTGGATACAGTTATTACGCAGCCTGCTGAGACGTTCGACCGCTTGATCGATAATCCAGATGGTCAATACAGAGAGTAGATCGGTCTGTTCAGCCAGCGGGATAAATGCAGCGGGTGAGAGCTCTCCCCGGCTGGGATGTTGCCAGCGGATAAGTGCTTCCAGACCCACCGGTTTACCACTTTGCAGACAAATTTTCGGCTGATAGACCATGTAAAGCCCGGTATTTTCACGTAACGCCGTTTTAAGATCGGTCATCAGCATGAAATCTTCTGAACGCTGGGTTTCCGATGCAATATTAAAGCACTGAGAAGGCAGCCCTCGGCCAACAGCTTCATTCAATGCACTAACCGCGCGACGTAATATTTCTGATGCTGGCAGATGGCCGGCAACAAATCCCGTTTCACCAGTATGGGGAGTCAGTGCGACCGACAGACCTTCATCCATGTCTGCGCTGATACCCTCCAGACGACCGGCTACCCAGGCAGCACTGAGCCGGCTGTCCGCTCGCGTCAGGATAGCAAACCGGCCCGTTGCCACGGTATAGATCATCTCGCCAACTGCCGGGCGCAGGCGCAGCGGTAATAGGGTAGCCATATCTTTTAGCAGACTTTCGACCGGTGTCATTCCCATGGTCCGGGCCAGTTCGTAAGCGCGTGACATATCAATGCAGTCAATCAGAACCAGACGGCGTGGCGTCGTATCGCCGGCCAGGGCCAGATACTGCAAATCCCGTATCAGGCGTTGACGATTGGGCAGTCCGGTCACCGGATCGGTAAAACCCGCCGAGTGCCAGGCTTCCAGGAATGACATCACCAGTGTGGAGAGCAACGTCAATATCGTCACTTGCTCACTCGCAAATGCCTGTGGCTGGGTGTCGGTAACACAGAGTGTGCCCAGAATCATACCGTCGCGGGTTTTCAGTGGCACACCGGCATAAAAGCGAATAAAGGGCGAGCCCGTAATCAGAGGATGGGTGACAAAACGCGCGTCATGATATGTATCAGGCACAATAACGGCACTGTCACTGTCAACCACGTGGCGGCAGAGTGAATCTGCGCGGGTTGAGCGTTGCAGATCAAAATTGTGTGATGCCTGTACTGTTTGAAATTCATCATCCAGCACCGAGATAAAGCTGCCCGGGATACCCAGGGCCTGACTGGCTAGCCGGACAAACTTCCGCAGAACCTCGTCGCGGCTTTCATCTGGGGCGCGCAGAGCCTGTAAAGCGCGTCCTCGGCGCTCGTTGTCGCCGTCTGGATTGTTAAGCATGTGTGTAGAACCCCCGCACCGGCTGATTACAGTGCGAAAAAAAGAAAACTGTCCGGAACGAAATGTGATTCGGGCGGCAGGAAATAGAGTGTGATTTTTATTTTCAACTTAATGATAAGGGACTATGCACTGGGTGTCTCTTAATATTTTCTTTAACGCATTAAAAGCGTGTTTACGATTTGAAAATTTAATCGAAGAGGCATGAGACTATTTGAGCTTCTTCATTTTATAAATAAAAAAGGTAATTTTAAGAAGGGCTAATGTTTATCTGTCATCATGAGATGAATAAGCATTCAGGATGGTTAATATTATTTAAAAGGCAATTTTACACCGAAGCACAACGTTTACATGCAGAGCAATGGCAACTTGCGGGTCGAAGGACAGGTAACCGCATAAAAACACTAAGCAAAAGCCAGGATGTGATTTTGAACGGCAGATGTGACCTGTCAGCATAACGCTGTCTGATGCAGGTCAACCCACCGCATGGCTGGCGGAAAACCAGCGCTTCAGTCAGGATTTATTAAACTTTTAGCCCTCTGGGATTATGTTGGACGGCGTGGCGGCGGATTTTGCTCAAGCCAGTCCCGGACCTGTTCTGTCTGCGGCCCCCCCTCCCGGATAGCGCGCGTCAGCCTTTCCTGTGTTGTACCTAATTCCTGGGTCCAGTAAGTGATTTGCCACTGTTCGCGAATTTCCACCTGTGACAAATCATCAGGCGAGCGACGCTGGATAGGATTTTTCATTTATTATCCTCCTCTGGTTTCAATGAAGCAGCCTGAACATAATTCTCAAGCTAAGCATCTATCCTGATGAAGAAAGGCGTAATGAGGTAGCGGATTAATCCCTGAATGGACCTTAAGGCAAATAACAGGATAATTCCTGGCGGGAAGAATAAAGCACTCTAACGAAATAGAAAAATCGCCGATGAGTTGAAATATGCCGCTTCGCTTAAAAAATTTATGTCTGAATCTTAAGTCTGAAAATTTGACATTTATTCAAAATAGTCAATTATTCTCTGGTCTTGTCGTCCTCACCGCTTTCAGATCGCTTCGCTCAGTCAATCGCGAAGCGCTGTGCGTTTTCGTTTCATCGTGTTGAAGGAGTCTTTGTTTGGTTAACCGTCCCCCCCAGTCGCCTGTGGTTGTCCAGAGTAACGTGCGTGAACTTCGTCTTGCCGCCGGCCTGTCGCAGCAGAGTGCTGCTGAGCGTTTTGACCTTAGCCTGAGAGTCTGGCAAACCAAAGAAGCTGCAGGCAATCCAACGTTATTAAGTCAGGGCGAATATGAGTTGCTATTATTATTGGCTGGCCGCCATCCCCATTTCGTTCTTTCACCCCAGAGTAAGAAATAGACGCTGTGTTATCGCCCTTAGTGTTATTCCCTGCAATAACCGGCTGTATGATAACAATAAAAAAATCCAGTTTCTGGCTTGAAAACTGACTTAACAACCCTATTTCGGAAGTTGACTGGGAGTGTGTTACCGGTCAGATGAACTTTTGGATGAACCTGTTCAGGAGATTATCACTATGTCAGTACAACACGTTTCTGTTTTCCCCTCCCTGTCTGATTCAGTTTTTTCAGACCGCTTTAATCGCATCGATAAGTTGTTTAGTCAGCTTACTGGCGACAGTCCGGTAAGCTCTGTTCCTGCTTATGATCTTAAGCATGTTGAGGAAAACCGCTATGCGTTGACCGTTAGCGTACCGGGCTGGAAAGAGCATGAACTGGAGATTGAGTTACGTGGCGATCGGCTTTCAGTCGCGGGGCACAGAGAACAAGCATCTCAGCACGCATCCGATGAGGCCGGCAAAGAGAGTGGCCGCTGGATACATCGCGGCATTTCCCGGCACGATTTCCAGCTGAGCTTTTCTATTCCGGAGCATATAAAAGTGACTGAAGCCAGCCTGGCGGAAGGATTGCTCAATATCGATCTGCTCCAGGATATACCAGAGAGTGAGAAACCGCGACGTATCCCGATTGCAATCGGCGGTCAGCGTACGCTGGAACATCAATAATATGAACAGGGCGGAGACGGCAAAGGCTGTTTCCGCCTTTTAAGTGTCGGCTGGTGAAAAGGTGACGGTGCTCAGGCGCTGGCAAAGATAAGATTATTTTGCGACTGCAAATCGATGTTAGTGCCAGTCAGCATGATGGGTTTACCCGCTTCAAGACTGGCATTAAATGCCGCCTTCATTGAGGCACTAATCCCATCACCACACCACATCAGATGATGTTCAAAACGACATTGTGCCACGGCGGGTTGACCAGAAGCGACTGCGGCCACTTCAACCCGAAAACCCTGTCCATTAAGCCGTATCGCCTCCATCCAGATCTCTGTTTCATCTGTAACGCTGACCGCTTCCAGGAATAAGGGAACCGTGCTGCGTCGACGGGCTGCCAGAGACAGGCGCTCCCATTGCGCGACAACCGCGGCATGAAAGCGTTGCAGACGCATATCCGCTCCATCACTCAGGTCAGCGCGCAGCCAGAGGTTAAGGGGTCGCAGGTAGCAATTAACGTAATCGTCACCACAGTAGTCGGTGTTCATCATTTGAAGTTCGCGATCGATATCAGCATCTGGATTATTGGCCAGCAACTGCAAAATATCCTCTTCGCGACAAGCCCACCCGCCTGACAGTGCCACGTTGGGCCAGTTAATTGCCGTATGGATATCGAACAACGTATGACCTCCTGACGTCATTTCACGCACACATAGCGCACGCGTGAGCTGATTATCTGAGTAGCCAGCAGGACCCGGTGGCGTGATTAGCCCGGCACGGCGCCAGCGACGCAGAGTTTCAGGAAGAACACCGACAAGGCCACATACGGTGTCGGTAGTGTGGTGAGGCATAGGTAATATCCGGACGATTTTGAGGTCCCATGTTCAGGGACGAGAGTTGCAGTATGCGCTTCATCGGCAAATAAAGAAATAATCATTTCCATAATCACTGCCCGCATCAGGCGCAGTTGACATTAAGTAGGGTGAATAAGGATTGAGGGAAATCAAAGCAGGTGCCGGGCGCTGTAACGCCCGGCAATTCAGAACGCATTACCAGTGATACTTATTGGAGTCTTCCCAATCTTTCACTTCTTTTTCAGCACGATCTTTTTCGTAGCCATAGCGTTCCTGAATTTTACCGACCAGTTGATCACGCTTCCCTTCGACAACGGTCATATCATCATCCGTAAGATCACCCCATTTTTCCTTAACCTTACCTTTGAACTGCTTCCAGTTACCGCTGATGCGATCTTCGTTCATGGTGATTCTCCCAATTTCGGTTGTTATCCAGGGACGTGATGAATATCTGTTTTGCCTGTTGGCTGCCAGATGAATAAAGCATGGCACAGCTTTTGCAATTTGCAGCGGGGAGGTGTGAGCCGGGTCAAACTCTGAGTAAAAGAGGAGAGATAAAAGGAACGCTCTCCTCTTTAGTCAGTCCGGGCGGCGCGATGGCCAGCTTACTGCAGGCAGCGCATTCAGGGCCGGGCGGGCAAACAGAAACCCCTGGTAATAGCGAACGCCAGCACCTTCCAGCCAGAGCCACTCTTCAATTTTTTCTACTCCTTCCGCGATGACCGTGATCTCCAGCGCCTGGCAGCATTTAAGAATGGCCATTACTATTGCCTGGCGAGGGCCGCTACGGTGAATATCGGTGATGAGTTTGCGATCAATTTTAACTTTGTCGGGCTGAAAATCGGCTAACAGTGACAGGCCTGCGAAACCGGCGCCAAAATCGTCCAGCGCCAGACTGATTCCGGCAGCTTTAAGTTGCTGTACGGCAGACTGAAACTCGTCAAAGCGCGAAATGATCTCATCTTCCGTCACCTCAATCACGACCTGCTCAGGTCGCAATCCTTGCTGAATGATTTGCTGGATAAGATGGTCTACCGCATGATCGATCACGACCAGCGACATGGGCAGGAGATTGACGGAGAGCGTCAGCTCCCGCAATCCCAGGTGTCTGGCCAGCTTGAAAGCGTAGGCTTTAGAGTGCAGATCGGCCTGGTATCGCTCGTTCTCCTGCAATTGTGAAAAATAGTCGGCGGGTGGGGCGCCATGTGGGCCGCGTATCAGGGCTTCACAGGAAACAATCTGACGATTTGTTGCATCGACAATTGGCTGGAGCGCAAATTCACAGCGCTGCCCGGAAGTCTGTTGCCCGGCGGGCTGAACGTCTTGTTTAAGAGGTAAAGTCAGCGTCCATAGACTGGCGGGATCGATCTCAATAAACGTCGCTTTATCACGTCCTTCGACGAAAGAACGCAGGAACTTTACTACCCGGTCTTGTTTGATGCGCTCATCACTCAGAGTCACTCGCTTAAGCAGGGCATCCACCACGGCATGTTGCGGATAGTCACGTAAATCAAACAGGGCCATACCAGCATTTCCAAAGCGACGTGCGGGCGCATAATCTCGCATCAGCTCAATCAGATTAAAGTGTCGATCATCCTGACAGATACGCTGGAAGACAGTCTGGACATTATCGACTTTTCCTTCCAGCACCTGAAAAAAGTACTGCCCATCATAGAGCAGGATTCCAGTGACCTCAGCCTCGGCATTTTTAATACTGGCGCGTTCCACCAGCGCCAGTAATCTCTCTGGCGAGACAGAAGCCACAAGCTGGCTGCGATATATAAGGGTGGAGAGCATAAGCAAACTCATATGGCCAAACATTACTGATTAACCATATCACAGAAAAATTGATGGCTAAGGGCACAACTGTAGCCATTATGACCTTTTGCTTACAGCATTAATCGGGCTATCAATTTATGGCGTGGTCAGGATTGTGAAGATTGACGTATTGCATCGCTCAGGAGCGGGAAGGTGATAAAGGAATGAGTAAAATAAAAAGCCCCCGCAAAAGCGGGGGCGAATATCGGATATAGCGCATTATTAGAACGTTACGACATCCCTGGTGAGGCGCCGGTCAAAACAATAGTGACTGATTATTACGCGTTTTTTGTTCTCCTTACCATGGTGATTTGGCGAGCTTTTTTAGCAGATAAGAGTTGTTCTTTAGATATTTCATAAAAAATACCTTTAAATTCAAACAACTGTTTTTAAGTGTTGATAATTTAAGCCCGGCTGATGAATCATCAGGTTACAAATACACCATTTTTCCAGACAGCGCATTAACGTAGTCACCACATTTTCGCTAAATACACGCATATTACCCGTCAGCATAAACTCGCGAATGCCGTCACCTGTGTTATCTGAAAAAGTGCCCCCTGTAAAAGGGGGCAAGGGTAGGAGTCAAATCACTCTGTAAAAGAAGTGGATTTCATTACAGAGCCATTTAAAGATAGGGCAAAACCAACTTTGATGCCGCTGTGTTTAACAGTTTTTTTATTTAGATATCAAATAATTAAAATGCTACTTATGGTACTTGCTTTTTTTATCAATGACTTAATCTGATGTGAAAACGATTTCTAAGATTAGGATTAAAGTCCCCTCAAACCTGCCGCTTCTGCTAAAAGTGGCCGGAACAGTGATGTCTCACAGTGTCTGAATCAGGCTTTTCACGAAGACTTGACCGCATCAAAAACAAATTGTACTGTTTGTATATACAGTTATTTTGGGCCTGAGCCAGAGCGGGGTAAATGTGATGTCACAGGATGATGAGGTCTGGACAGCATTCAGGGAGGCGATGAGGCAGGATGATGTCGGTCAGTGCACAGTAAGCACCCGGGATTTTGTCGCTGAGCTTGAACAGCGAAATGCCTCTTACACATTTCGCGCCGCGAACACCTGGATTGAAATGCATATAACCACTTTCAGCGATATTTCGATTGAGGATGGTGATTGTCGGCTGTTTCAGGTGCCCGCGGCGCGCACTTAAAACGTGCCGCAGAATCGTTATACACAACAGACAAGAGAGCGTTTAAGCCTGCCCGCGTTAACGCTTGCAGGCTGAATAAACATCAGAGCCTTGACGTGTTGTGGCGCAAATCTGACCGATCCTGAAACTTAGGATTGGCGGAATAACTTTTGTCGCACGCCATGCGAGCCAGATTCAAAGCAACTTTGCGTTTTTTAAGCTTTAACTTCGGTAGCCACTCTTTGAACTGGGCTGTCAGTGACGCAGCCTGCTGCTCGTTGGCGACACGGCAGATAAACAGCTTGCTTTTAGTCTGACGGCTGACGTCAATGGCGTAGATTTCAACGCCAGCGCTGCAAAAGTCATATTCAACATCCGTAAACTGCATGTGTGGCCAAAGACCCGTTCTGGTTTCAAATGTGGCTAAATCCATGATCACTACCTTTTTTATTTTAAGCGATATTGCTATCCGACAGACTAAAGCCTGGTCGGGCCAGTGAGCATAGACCAGAATCAGCATTCCGCCAGTCATTTCACTGATTTAATCTGGGCCTGCCACGAATGGCTAAAATCCTATGCCTTCTCCTTTAAGCCTCTGGACAGTCAATAACACATACATCAGTGCCACTGATGATAAACAGAGGTTGTGATTTTGGCTCTCAGTCTTCGCTTAGTAATCCCTTTCCTATTTTTACTGGGTCTGTAGCAAGATTTCTCTGGGGTTGCCCTCCTTCTGACAGATGATTATTGTCAGTCAGGCTGTTGAATTAGCTCGCTAATCATTAGGATCAAATGAATGGCTGATATGTAACAAAGATGACCTTGCTGCATGTAAAAAAACACCATTCTGAAAAAGAGGAAATTATGTAAATACGACTAAATGTAAAACTTTATGTCCTGATGGTAAGCATCATTTTGATAGATAGTGCATTCTCTGAGATTCGCCAGAACAATTAAAAAAATATATTTACCCCAATTAATTAAAGCACTGCTGACCAGAGCCGATAAGAACGATCCAGCTTTCGATATATTCAAATTACTCTTTTTTAAGGGCTCGTATGACTATTACACAGCGTCTCGTACTGATTTTTTCACTGCTGGCAATGTCACTGATTGCGCTGGTTATTATCTCATTGTCTGTGATCTCGGGTTTTCAGTCGCGATTTGAATATGTCCAGGTCAACGCGATACCCAGCATTCGTGATCTCAATAAATCAATCAGCGTGACCAATCAGCTAGGTATTGCGCTTTATCGCCATCATAGCACCAGTGATGCGACGAAATTCTCCGCGGCAGAAGAGCGCATTGAGAGTTTGCTTTCGCAGATTAAGTCACTCAATGATTATTATATGGCGAACGACATCTCGAGCGATGAAGATAAAGCGATGACTGAGCAGGCCGATAAAAATCTGGATGCAGTCCGTAACGCATTGCCGGCCTTTATTGCTGCATCACGCGCCCACAATGATGCGGTCACACTGCCGTTATTACAGAGTGAGAATGGGATTGGTGCTGCAGCGCGTAAGATGGAGGCAGATTTCACCCGTCAGATTCAGCTGAACATCGATATTGGCGAACAGCTTAGAACTGAGAATAAGCGTGTTTATAACAAGACGCTGTGGATGATGTCTGGCGGGTCCTTGCTGCTTATTCTGATACTGGCCGCTTTTTCCACGAAGGTGATTCTGGGCATCAAAAAGAGCCTCTCAGGCATGGTGAATACCATGACCCAGGTCAGTCATACGCTTGACCTGACCCACACCGCTGAAGTCCGCAGTAAGGATGAGATCGGTAAAACGGCAATGGCATTTAACCAGCTGCTGGCACGCGTTTCTGGCACGCTTCTGTCGGTCAGTCATGCCGCACAATCGGTCAGTACCGGGTCAACGCAGATTGCCGCAGGCAATGAGGATCTCTCTGCGCGCACGGAAGAACAGGCTGCTTCACTGGAGCAGACGTCTGCCAGTATGGCCACACTGAGTGAAACGGTGCGTCAGAACTCAGAAGGTGCGCATCAGGCCAGCAGCCTGGTGAATAATGCCAATAACATGTCAATCCAGAATGGGTCAGCGGTGAAGCAGATGCTCAGCACTATGGATGAAATCCGCGGCAGCTCTGCCAAAATCTCTGAAATCACCGGCCTGATTGAAGGCATTGCGTTCCAGACCAATATTCTGGCACTGAATGCGGCCGTTGAAGCCGCACGTGCCGGTGAGCATGGCCGCGGCTTCGCCGTTGTCGCCTCAGAAGTGCGTAATCTGGCGCAGCGCTCCTCTTCTGCTGCCCGGGAAATCAAAGATCTTATTTCTACGTCTGTTTCGCAGGTTGAGCACGGTTTAGCGCAGGCCAGCGGCGTTGGTGCAAACAGTGAAAATGTCCGCCAGGCGATTCAGCAGGTGGCCGATCTGGTCAATGAGATTGCCGCAGCAACCTCTGAGCAGAGCAAAGGCATTGAGCAGGTTCATCAGGCAATTGGCCAGATGGATGAAGTGACGCAGCAGAACGCCTCGCTGGTGGAGGAGGCATCATCTGCTTCTAAGTCGCTGCAGGAGCAGGCAGAGACACTGGCAGGGTTGGTGGCGACCTTTACGCTGGAGAGCAATCACCGTGTCGCTCAGCCGCAGCAGGCCGCAGCTCTGCGTCGTCCGGTATTGCAGGCAAAGCAGCCTGAGCGCCAGGCCATCGACATGACGAAGGCGAACTGGGAAAGTTTTTAACAGTTTACCAATAGCATAATGGCCTCCACACTGTGGGGGCTTTTTTTTAGCATTAATCAATAAAATAACTTCTTTTAAATAAAATGAAATCGATTTCATTACTAAAACAAAAGTAACTCTTTAGAGTTATATGATTAGGTTTGTTTTTTTCGTGGTTTTTATATTCGGCTAATAGCGTAATGATAATTAATCAGATAGGGTGCGGATATTTGTTATCGGCGATTTCCGAGTCGACTTTAATTTCTTTATTTTCAAAACAATAATGCTGAAGACACGCTAACGGCTTAAGGTGTCCGCCGAAGGGTTTGTTTTTTATCTTTATGATAAATATGGTTATTTTTAAGTTTGAGTTAGGTTAATCTTGCAGTAAATATCGTCATTTTATTCACTGAAAAATAACGGAACGCAATCTATACTCCTTTCTGTTGTTATATGTGTTTCTGAATTTCATACAAAACTCATCTCTTCATACCAATACTGTGCTGCATGAAGCACGTCTGGCTATGTAAAAGAAGAAGTAAAAATAAAATTACAAACCTTATTTTGTCCAGGGCTCACCTGCACGCCTCATACATCAGAGCGGAAAAAATGAAAAAAATACTCGACCGAATTAATCTGCCAGCGAAATTCCTGTTACTGGGATCTTTTGCGCTGGTCCTGTTTATATTACCTACATTTTTGTTTATTCAGACAGGCAATCAGCTTATCAATACAAAAAAAGTTGAGCTCACCGGTATTCCGGTTGAGAAAAAAGTCCTTCAGTTACTGAACCTGCTACAGCGTCATCGGGCTGAAAGCGCAATCGCAATCGGTCAGAACAAACCGGATAATCCGCCGCGTATGGCGTTGGTGACCCAGATTAACAGTTTGTCTGAGAGCATTGCTGACGATTTGCGTCAAAGCGATGAGCAGGCACAGCCATTAAAGCGACTTGAGAAGGTTAATCAGGAATGGCGTCAGCTGCAAGAGGAGCTCAATGGTGGCCGACTGACGCTGGCGAGCAGCCTGGTGCAGCACACTCATCTGATTCAGGTGCTGCTGGACACTAATCAGGATGTGCTGGATTTCTATCAGCTGTCGCTGGATGCTGACTTAAATACCTATCAACTGATTGTTAGCATTTTTGGCCGACTGCCGCTGCTGACTGAAACGCTGGGTCAGATTCGCGGAAATGGTGCTTCATTGATTGCCAGCGGTAAAGCCTCTGATGCTGATCGCAGCCGGCTGGCATTTCAGATTGATAATGGCAAAACGGTACTGTCGCAGTTCAGCAGTAATATGGATAAGGTGTTTATGATTGAACCTGATCTAAAGGCGACTTTTGGTGACCTTGCGCAGAATGCAAAACAACAGGCCCTGAGTGCATTACAGCTGGCTGAAGGTGCCATCATAACCGGACAGGTCAGTATTACGCCGGTTGAATATGTGAGGGTCTTAACCGAGGCGATTAACCGCTACGCCATGCTGGGCAATCAGAGTAGTGGTCGACTGCAGGAACTACTGCAATCTCAAATTGATGAACGTCGTCAGGCGCAATACCTGCTGCTGGCAGGCCTGCTCACCGTCGCGCTGCTGGCTATTCTGCTGGCTGTCATGATCACCCGTTCAGTCACCCGTCCGGTCAAAGAAGCGGTCGAAGTTGCCAGCCGTGTTGCGGCCGGCGATCTGACGGCAGCGCTGACTGTTTCCGGCAGCAATGAAATGGCTGAACTATTGAATGCGCTGATGCGGATGCAGCAGCGTCTTGCCCAGCTGGTTTCGGATATCAAAGGTAACGCAGCCACTATCGCCAATTCCTCTGAAGAGATTGCTCGTGGCAATGGCGACCTTTCATCACGCACCGAACAGCAGGCTGCATCTCTGGCTGAAACAGCGGCCAGTATGGAACAACTGGCATCAATCATTCAGCAGAATGCGGATAACACCCGCTTTGCCTCTGATCGCGCAGAATCAGCCACTCAGGCGGCACTGTTAAGCGGTGCGGCGATGGATTCCGTGATGCAGACGATGCAGAAAATCCGGGGCAGTTCTGGACAGATTGAAGAGATCACCTCCGTCATTGACAGCATCGCTTTCCAGACCAATATCCTGGCACTGAATGCGGCCGTTGAAGCGGCACGTGCGGGTGAGCAGGGCAAAGGCTTTGCGGTTGTCGCGTCGGAAGTGCGTGCGCTGGCACAACGTTCAGCCAGTGCAGCGAAAGAAATCAAGAGCCTGATCGAGCAGTCGGTGACGCATGCGCATGAAGGGATCGCGATGGCGCAGAATGCGGGTGACAAGGTGAAGCAGAGCGTCAGCGCGATTGAACAGACCTCTCAGCTGATGCGCGATATTTCTGCTTCATCTGAAGAGCAGAGCAGCGGTATTTCGCAGGTTAATATTGCGGTGAACCAGATGGATCAGGTGACGCAGCAGAACGCCGTGCTGGTCGAAGAGTCTGCCTCCTCTGCAGAGGAGCTGGCTTCGCGCGCAGGTCAGTTGCGTACGATGGTCGCGGTATTCCAGACCGCATAAGTGAGTTAAAACAGCCGCCACCTGTGGGCGGCTGTTCTCTTCTCCGTGTTTATCGTCCGCTACGCCTGATGTTCCTGCAGACAGGCCAGATACTTCTCTCCTGACCGCATCACTTTCTCTTTTGCCTGATGATGAATATCCTGACCTTCGAACGCGCCATAAAGCTGTCCGAACGTCACGCCGGAAAGCCGATGCATGATGTCACTCACGGTGGCGGCTGACAGTGGCAGCATATTCGGGTAGCTCCACAAAAACGACACGCCATGCGCACCCGGCGTGACCTGAATAATATCACCCGCCAGCATCACGCCTTCGCCTTCATCCCAGTGCAGCACGCAGCCGCCGGGAAAATGACCGCCCAGCCGTAACAGCGTCACACCGGGCATCAGCGTCAGCGACTCACCCTGCCAGAGCTGGATATGCGGACTCAGCCGCACAATCCATTGCCTGTCGCGGGCATGCAGATGAATAGGCGCGTTAAAGACCTCAGCCCACTCCTGCATGGTGGTGTAGTAATGCGGATGTGAAATCGCGATAGCATCAATGCCACCCAGCGCGGCAATAAGCGTATAAGTTGCATCATCCAGGTTGGCAATACAGTCCCATAGCACGTTGCCATGCGGCGTACGCAGCAGAAAAGCGCGCTGGTTGATGGCAAACTCAGGCACAGTTTTAAGGCTTAATAGCGCATCGCTATGGGCCGTCCACTTATTGGCGTGGCTGCCGCGCAGTTCATCAAATGCGATCCAGCGCTGACCCGCAGCCGGAACATACTGGCGTTCATCCTCACAGATTTTACAGTGCTCATCAGGGGCAGCAGAGGGATAAGCGGTTCCACAGGCGGTACATAACATCGTCATAGTGATCTCCTTTGTTTCACTCAAGCTTATGCACACCTGCGAAAACCGCACTTTCGTGAGGCTATTTCGTCACGCGATTAGGGCTGGCGGCGCAGGGTAATCCGGGTCAGTTCGGAGGGACGACCCAGCCTGACCGCCATGCCTGGCCAGAGCGCCGTGCCGTTATTCACATAGAGCTGCATTCCGTCGACCTGATAAAGCCCGGACACAAAACCGCCATTGGGTTTAGCAAACAGCCGGTCCAGCCCGATAATCAGTCCGCCATGCGTATGGCCGGAGAGCTGCACATCTACCCCCTGCGCCGCGTTCTGGCGGGCATTTCGTGGCTGATGATCCAGCAGAATCACCGGCGCGCTTTCAGGTGCCTGTTCCAGTGCGCGGGCCAGATCCGGACCGGTCGCGTTCCTGCCTGGCGCGGAGGCGTCCGGCAGGCCAGCAATCACCAGCTTTGCGGCTCCGCGCTCAATAACGGTATGGTTGTTGAGCAGAGGCTGTAGCCCCAGTGAGGCCAGATGCGCCGTCCAGATTGCCTGATGGAAGAAATATTCGTGATTGCCGGTGATGCCCCATACGCCGTCGCGCGCGGCCAGCTTCTGCAGCGGCGCGACGTCATGCCGACGATGCTCCAGGCTGCCATCGATCACATCGCCTGTCACCACAATCAGATCGGCTTTAAGAGACATCGCTCTTTCAACCATCCTGGCGGTCCAGGCGGCATTAAATAACCGGGTGATGTGAAGATCGGTCAGCTGAAGCAGCTGATAGCCATCGAACTCTGGAGGCAGGTTGGGTAGCACCAGCGTCACCTCTTTGACCGGGGGCACCCGTATCGCCTGCTGAACACCAAAGGCAGCCAGCGCCATTGCCAGCACGACGGCCAGATAGCGAATACCGGGAACCAGCTCCAGCGGATGCCGTAACAGCAGGGCAATCAGCATGACCGCATCCATCAGCATCTGCAGCAGCGCCAGCAACAGTACGGTGCTGTATGCCCAGTTAAACAGGATGATGATGATGCGGGGCATTTCGGCGGAAAAAATTCCGCCTGAGGTAAAGCGGCTTACCAGCAGATACTGTGAAGCCAGCAGCACCAGTGCGGAGAGCAGGATCTTGATGGCCAGAGGCATAGATAATGGAATAATGACGCGCGCAATAACATACCAGCTGGGTAAGCTGAAAATCAGGTGAAACATGGCATTTTTCCGGTAGGGCGCTGAATATCCGCGCAGGCAAAAAAGAGATAAGGGTTTATAAAGCCGTTTTCAGCACTGTAGTGTATACGATGCTGCCGTCAGGGTTACTTCACGCCAGGTGCTTTAACGGAGATAAAGCAGGGAGAAAGGATGAGCAAAAACATCTCTGCAGGGCAGAAAAACAAAAAAGCGTGACCGGTGCACCGGCCACGCTGACAACATTCATATTCTGACATGTCCGATTAGCGAAGAACGCCTGAGGCCATCTGCGTCTCGTCGGTGACGCGCGTCATGGAGATAGGAATGCTTTTATAAGCGGGGATACCGCTTTTGGTATCGTGGCTGTCGAGCGGCACCATCACATTCGCCTCGGGATAGTAAGCGCCGACCGAACCTGAGGCCATATCGATAATCACGATAGTCAGGTTCTTCATCTGGCGCGAGGTGGGATTGCCATCCGGGTCCAGCGCCATCAGATCGACACGGTCACCGACCCGCAGCTGGCGTTTTTCCGCCTCTTCAGCATTGATAAATAGCACGTCACGCCGGCCTGTCACGCCCCGATAGCGGTCATTCAGGCCGTACAGCGTGGTGTTGTACTGGTCGTGACTGCGCAGGGTGGTGAGTACCAGATCATGGCATTTCAGCGAGCGGGGATCTTCATTGATGCCCTGCATCACCTTAAACTGAGCACGGCCAGATGGCGTCAGCCAGACGCGTTCTGACGCAGCGTTATGAAGCCGGAATCCTCCCGGATGCTTAATCCTCTCATTGAAGTTTTCAAACGCCGGGAACACCGCTTCAATGGCATCACGGATGCGGCTGTAATCGGCCGCCATGGCTGACCAGTCAACCACGCTGTCTGGCAGAGTTGCCCTGGCAAGGGAGGCCACCAGCGCCGGTTCAGATTTGAGATGAGGCGAAGCCGGGTCCAGCGAGCCGCGTGAGGCATGCACCATCGACATTGAATCTTCAACAGTCACGCTTTGAACACCGGTAGCCTGAACATCGCTTTCAGTACGGCCCAGTACTGGTAGCAGATAGTTGTGCTTACCGAGTAACAGGTGTGAGCGGTTGAGTTTGGTGGCCATATGCACCACCAGATCCAGTTTGCGCATCGCCGGGAACGTGACCTGTGGGTCGGAAATCGCCTCTGCCAGATTGCCGCCCAGACAGAGCAGCGCTTTAGCTTTGCCGTCGCGCATCGCCTTAATCGCCTCAACTGCGCCGTGACCATGCTTCTGCGGCGGGTGGAACCCAAACACCTTCTCTATGCCATCCAGCAGCGACTGCGGCGGGATCTCCGTGATGCCCACCGTGCGATCGCCCTGCACATTGGAGTGACCGCGTAACGGACAAATACCTGCGCCAGGCTTACCGATGTTGCCGCGCATCAGCAACAGGTTGGCAATTTGCTGCACGTTCTGGGTGCCATACTGGTGCTGGGTAATCCCCATGCCGTAACAGATGATGGTGCGTTCAGCACTAGCGTAGAGCCGGGCGATATGCTGGATCTCTTCGCGCGCCATGCCAGAGACTTTCAGAATATGCTCCCAGTCGGTACTCTCCAGGTCGGCTTTCAGGGCGTCAAAACCTTCGGTGTGTTCAGTGATAAAGGCTTCATCAATGACGCCGGGTTCGCCTTTGCTCAGCGCCTCCTCGTGCATAGTGAGCAGGATCTTCATCACCCCTTTCAGCATTGCCGCGTCGCCACCCACCCGCACTTTGTAGTAGGTCGAAGCCAGCTCAGTGGAGCTCATTGACAGCATCTCAATCGGGCTCTGCGGTGAAGTAAAACGCTCCAGCCCGCGTTCACGCAGTGGGTTAATCGCCACGATAGTCGCACCGCGCTTAGAGACCTCACGCAGCGTGCCCAGCATACGCGGATGGTTGGTACCTGGGTTGTGGCCGATACAAAGCACCAGGTCGCAGTGATCAAAATCTTCCAGTTCTACCGTGCCTTTGCCGACACCAATTGATTCCGGCAGCCCGACGCTGGTCGGTTCGTGACACATATTTGAGCAATCGGGGAAGTTATTGGTGCCATATTCGCGGGCGAAAAGCTGCCACAGGAACGCCGCTTCATTCGAGGCGCGACCCGAGGTATAAAACTCCACGCTGTCCGGATCGTCATAGCTGCGCAGATGCTCACCAATTTCCCGGAATGCCGTATCCCATTCAATAGGCTGATAGGTGTCGGTAGCGGCATCGTACTTCATCGGATGGGTCAGCCGTCCTTCGCCCTCCAGATGGAGTGCGCTGCGCTCCCACAGTTCAGTCACGGTATGAGCCGCAAAGAACTCTGGCGTGGTGCGCTTGCTGGTCGCTTCCCACGAGACGGCTTTTGCGCCGTTTTCGCAGAACTCAAAGGAGGAAGCATGTTGCGGGTCGGGCCAGGCGCAGCCCGGACAGTCGAAGCCCTGCGGCTGGTTGACTTTAAACAGGGCGATCACATCCTGCTTTACTGACATCTGGCCGCGGATCGCATCCGCAACTGCCTTAAGTGCGCCCCAGCCACCGGCAGCCCCCCCATAAGGGGCGATGCCATTTGTGCGATTTTGCTCTTTCATAATGCTCCACAGTGTCTCTATTGTTATCCGATAAGCCTGGTACAGAAACAGTGGCAACAACGTGGAAACTGGCTGTAATTCAGGGAAATTATTTCTCAAAATGTTTCGACAGCCCGAAACGTAAGCCGCACATCAGATGAAGCGCAGCGCATCCGGGCTGTTGCAGAATAAGCAGCGCACGAGTTCCGCCGACAGGATGATGATGCAGGGAAAGGGGGGAAGTATAAATCTTTACCATCAGGCAACGGCGGGTAAGTGAGCCCGTTTATTATGGCTGGACGGCGATCGCAGTAACGCACGCCATGTCTGAACAGATGCACCATAATCCGGAGAGCAACCTTATGAAAAGAGCCTTACTTTTGCTGGTTTTACTTTCCATTTATAGTCTGATGCCCGTTAAAGCCAGTGGCCCGGATCGGGCTGGAGAGCTGCTTCCCATGAAGATTATTATGACGATCAACCATCAGTCGTATGAGATTGCGCTGGCGGATAACCCCACCGCGAAAGCATTTTTACAGCAACTTCCGCTGACCATGACGATGGAGGAGCTGAACGGCAACGAGAAGTTTGCAGACCTGCCTGCTGCCCTTAAAAACGATCCGCATAAACCCGGCACGATCCAGCAGGGCGATGTGATGCTGTATGGCAATAAGACGCTGGTGCTTTTTTACGAGACATTCCAGACCTCCTATAGTTACACGCCGATAGGAAAGATGCTGTCGACAGGTAGCCTCAAAAAGAGTGTCGGTGAGGGGGGGATTGATGTACGGTTCACCCGGCCATGACGGATATCAAAATCTGAAATAACCGGCTGGTACAGGATTCATATCGCGCTGAGTCTGGTGAGGGTGGCATCTGGCATGACGGACTACGGTGCGTTGTGGCCGCGGCCAGACGTTGTGATCCTGTTCGGGAAGCGAGACTGTCGGGCCGATCGGCCAGCCTGACAGTTAAGCCATTACTTCTTCTTATTCAGCATCGACTTCAGGTCAGCAAAGGGGTTGTAGGTAGCCTCACCGACATCTTTTTGTGCATCCTCGCCTGCCACTACGCGGGTGCCATACTGGTCAGCCTCGGTGTACTTTGAGTGCTCATGGTCATGACAATAGAGACACAGCAATTCCCAGTTACTGCCATCTTCCGGATTGTTGGTGTGGTCGTGATCGATATGGTGAACCGTCAGCTCGCGCAGGTTTGAATAGACAAACTCGCGTGAGCAGCGTCCACACACCCATGGATAGATTTTAAGTGCTTTCTCACGATAGCCGCTTTCCAGCCGCGTATAGTTTTTGGGGATCAGAGCCATTGCCGGGAATACCTGTTATTCAGAGTAAATGTCACGAGAGTGCAGCTAATATATCCCACAACGGAACCGAAGGAGAAATCATCGTGTTCCGCGGGAAGGGAAGCGATACAATCCGGTATGACTGTGCCACCTGGCTAACGAGGCCTGTTTTTAATCTTTATGCGCTTAAGCTCCACCGCCAGCCTGATAATCATCCCTTTGCATGCGTCTTGCTTTCCTCTCTGTCAGCGTTTTACCCGCCGCAGTTCATCATCTCCAGTCCGGCATAAAAGCGACGGTTTTACCCGGCTGCTCAGATCAGCTCAGAGAATCACCATCCTGCCAGCGCTAACCTGGCTTGTCAGCAGCAAAGGGGCAGAATATCGCTGCACTCAGCCTGGTGTAAGAAAAGGTAATGTCAGGATGTTTATCCGAAAGGTACAACCTATAATCAACGCAGTTTGTTGGCCCGCAGGAATGCAGGTCTTGCCCCCGCCCAAAGGAAGAGATCCCGCTGATGTTTTCTCGTTTTTTTATTTATCGTCCCGTCTTTGCATGGGTTGTTGCCATTTTAATTATGCTGCTTGGCGCACTCTCTATCACCCTGTTACCGGTGGAACAGTATCCCGATGTTGCACCGCCCTCAGTGAATATCAGCGCAACTTACACCGGGGCGTCAGCGGAAACGCTGGAGAACAGCGTCACGCAGGTGATTGAGCAGCAATTGACCGGGCTGGATAACCTGCTCTATTTCACCTCCAGCAGCAGCTCGCAGGGGAACGTGTCAGTCACTGTAACGTTCAGCCAGGGCACGGATCCCGACACCGCTCAGGTGCAGGTACAGAATAAGGTGCAGCAGGCGCTTTCCCGTCTGCCCAGCGAGGTGCAGCAGCTTGGTGTCACCGTGACGAAATCGCAGTCAAATTTTCTGCTGGTGATGGGGCTGTATGACACCACGGGTAAAAGCAACAGCACAGATATCGGTGACTGGCTGGTCAGTAATATGCAGGAGCCGCTGGCCAGGACCGAAGGGGTCGGCGACATCCAGGTGTTCGGCGGTCAGTACGCGATGCGCATCTGGCTCGATCCTTTCAAACTAAACGCTTATGCGTTGCAGCCGTCTGACGTGTCGGCGGCGATACGCTCGCAAAACATTCAGGTCTCAGCCGGTAAAATCGGCGGCCTGCCATCACCCGATAATCAGCAACTCACCGCCACGGTCAGAGCGCAGTCGCGACTGCAGACGCCAGAGCAGTTCCGCAATATCATCGTCAAAAGTGATAAAAGCGGCGCGATCGTGCGGGTGGGTGATGTGGCGCGGGTGGAACTGGGCGGCGAATCCTATGACATGACGACCCGACTCAACGGGCATCCTGCAGCCGGGGTTGGGGTGATGCTGGCACCGGGCGCGAATGCGCTGGCCACCGCGACGCTGGTGAAAAACAAAGTTGAAGAGTATCGCCACTCAATGCCGCAAGGCTACGAAGTGGCCTATGCGCTCGACAGCACCGATTTCATCAAAATCTCCGTTGAGGATGTGGTGATCACCCTGATCGAAGCGATCGCGCTGGTCGTGGTAGTGATGTACCTGTTCCTGCAGAACATACGCGCGACGCTGATCCCGGCGCTGGCGGTGCCGGTCGTGCTGCTCGGCACCTTCGGTGTACTGGCGTTATGCGGCTACACCATCAACACCCTGACGCTTTTTGCCATGGTGCTG
This sequence comes from Pantoea sp. ANP04, assembly GCF_041982285.1. Classification (NCBI taxonomy): domain Bacteria; kingdom Pseudomonadati; phylum Pseudomonadota; class Gammaproteobacteria; order Enterobacterales; family Erwiniaceae; genus Pantoea; species Pantoea sp. ANP04. Next base: position 70,252 of record NZ_JAUTYS010000015.1, read on the forward strand.
GCCATCGGGTTGCTGGTGGACGATGCAATCGTAGTGGTCGAGAACGTCGAACGCATCATGCATGACGAAGGTTTGCCGGCACGAGAGGCAACGGAAAAGTCGATGAAAGAGATCTCCGGCGCGCTGGTGGCTATCGCGCTGGTGCTCTCGGCAGTCTTTCTGCCGATGGCGTTTTTCGCCGGATCGACCGGCGTGATTTACCGGCAGTTCTCCATCACCATCATTGCGGCTATGACCTTCTCCGTGGTGGTGGCGCTGACCCTGACGCCCGCGCTGTGTGGCATGCTGCTGCGGCCAACAACACCGCATCGTAAAGGCTTCTTTGGCGGTTTTAACCGCTTTTATGCCGCCACCGAGCGCCAGTATCGCCACAAAGTGGTCAGCACCTTGCGTCGTCCGCTGGTCATGGTGTCGCTTTATGCGGCAATGGGCGTGGTGCTGTTTGTGATGTTCACCCGATTACCAGGCAGTTTCCTGCCGACCGAAGATCAGGGCAGTATCATGCTTCAGGCTACATTGCCAGCGGGCGCTACGGCCAGTCGTACAGAGGCCGTCAACCAGCAAATAGTTGACTGGTTTCTGACTGAAGAAAAACAGAATGTTGATGTGATCTTCACCATTAACGGCTTTAATTTCAGCGGTGCTGCGCAGAATGCCGGTATGGCGTTTATCAAGCTTAAAAACTGGGACCAGCGACCCGGCAGTGAGAACTCCGCCGAGGCGATTGCCGGACGCGCGACCTATGCGCTGGCGTCGATTCGGGATGCGCAGATCTTTGCACTGACGCCGCCATCGGTGCCAGGTCTGGGACAGAACAACGGCTTCACCTATGAGCTGCTGGCCAGCGGTGGCACCACGCGTGAACAATTGGGTAACCTGCGCGATCAGCTATTACAACGCGCAGCGCAAAGCCCGGAGTTAACGGGCGTGCGGGCGAATATCCTGCCGCAGACCCCGCAGTTGCAGGTTGACATTGATACCAGCAAAGCGGTGGCGCTGGGACTGAATTTGGATGACGTGACCGATACGCTAACCAGCGCCTGGGGTGGTGCTTATATCAATGACTTCATCGATCGTGGACGGGTGAAGCGGGTCTATGTGCAGGGCGACAGTCAGTATCGTTCAGCACCGTCAGATCTGAATAAGTGGTATATCCGGAACAGTGAAGGCACCATGACGCCATTCTCGGCCTTTGCCTCGACCCGGTGGACCATGGGACCAGAAAGCCTTGATCGTTATAACGGCTCTGCCGCCTATGAAATTCAGGGTCAGAATGCCGAAGGGTTTAGCTCCGGCGATGCCATGAATACGATTGAGCGGCTGGCTAATCAATTACCTGCAGGCACGACGGGCGCGTGGAGCGGGCTTTCGCTGCAGGAAAAACAGGCGGGCGGGCAATCGACTACGCTTTATGCGATCTCGATTCTGGTGGTTTTCCTCTGTCTGGCTGCGCTGTATGAAAGCTGGTCGGTGCCGTTCTCAGTGCTGCTGGCGGTGCCGCTTGGTGTGTTGGGTACCGTGCTGGCAGTGGCGCTGCGGGGATTGAGCAACGATATCTATTTCCAGGTGGCGTTGCTGACCACGGTCGGACTGACCTCTAAAAACGCGATATTAATCATCGAATTTGCAGAAGATGCAGTGCGCCGGGGCAGTTCGCTGAGTGCAGCTGCATTGCAGGCAGCACGAACCCGTTTGCGGCCGATTATGATGACGTCACTCGCCTTTATTGCTGGCGTGATCCCGCTGGCGGTGGCAACCGGTGCGGGTGCTAATAGCCGCATTGCCATCGGGACCGGCATCATCGGTGGCACGCTGGCAGGCACGGTCCTGGCGTTGTTCTTTGTTCCGCTGTTCTTTGTGCTGGTGAAGCATTATCTGACCCGCCATCGCAAAGGCTAATCACGCAGACAGCCCGTCTGCAGTTTTCTGCAGACGGGCTGGAGTCGATGAGCAGAAGATTACAGATTCTGTTTAAAGAAAGCCGTCAGTTTCGCGAACGGGATCAGATCAGTGCGATCATAAAGGTCGACATGACCTGCATCAGGTACGATATACAGCTCTTTGGGCTGAGCTGCGCGCTGGAAAGCATCTTCACTGAACTCGCGTGAGTGCGCTTTATCACCGGTGATGAAGAGCATTGGGCGCGGAGAGATGGTCTCAATATCATTGAACGGATAGAAGTTCATGAACTTCACATTGCTGGTGAGCGTCGGGTGCGTGGTTAGTGCAGCTGACGAGCTTTTTGGGGTGAACTCGCCCCGAGGTGTCCGGTAAAAATCATAAAACTCTTTAGCAACTGGCGGTGAATCAGCATCAATTTTGTGTGGTGTACCGCCGGTGTAAGCGATTTTACCCCCGGTAAATTCCGCATAACGTTGCTGTGCCGCTGCTTCAATGATCTGCTTGCGCTGAGCCAGCGTCTGGCTTTTATTCAGCGCATTACGGTTGGCTGATCCCATGTCATACATGCTGACGGTAGCTATCGCTTTCATGCGGGGATCGATCTTTGCCGCGCTGATGACGAAACTGCCACTGCCACAGATGCCCAGCACACCAATTCGATTGCGGTCGACAAATTCGCGTGTCCCCAGGTAATCGACTGCGGCACTGAAGTCTTCGGCATAGATATCCGGAGAAACCGCATTACGTGGCTGGCCTTCACTTTCGCCCCAGAATGAGAGATCGATTGCCAGGGTAACAAAGCCCTGCTCAGCCATCTTTTGCGCATAGAGACTGGCGCTCTGCTCTTTGACTGCGCCCATCGGATGCCCCACCACTATCGCCGGAAGACGCGCTGTTTTACTCGCCTCTTTAGGTCTGAACAGGGTGCCGGTAACGCCCATTTGAAACTGGTTTTTAAACGTCACTTTTTCGCGGGTCACTTTATCGCTTTGATAAAAGTTGTCGGCGCCGCGTGACATATCGGCAGCGCTGGCTGCAAATGAACTGATCAACAGTCCAAACATCAGGGTTAATGCTCTCATGAAAGGATCCTCAGGGTTGACGAGAAGTGGGCAACAGGCTGCCCGGTTAAACAATGAATCTGCTATCAGGCGGCGCTTTCTTTGCGCGCAGTGATCAACGCCAGTCCAGCGGCAGCGATGAGTAATGTGGCGCTGATGGCAAAGGTGATCTGCCAGCCTGCATGGTCAAAGGCCAGACCGCCCAGCGTCGATCCCAGAGCAATCGACAGCTGGACAATGGCAACCATTAATCCGCCACCCGTCTCCGCGTTATCCGGGAAGGTTCTGGCGACCCAGGCCCACCATCCGGTGGGTGCGGCAGTTGCCACCAGTCCCCAGATGCCCAGCAACGGTGCCACCAGCCACAGCTGATGACCGAATACCATGAGCAGCCCTGCGACTGACGCCATGATCAGTGGAATAATCATCAGGGTGAGATAAAATCCACGCTGCAGAACAACCCCGACGATCAGTGTTCCGATAAAACCGGCAACGCCAATGGTCAGCAGCACCAGCGATAGCGTAGAAACGTCAACCTGCGTGACGGTTTCCAGAAACGGACGGAGATAGGTAAAGAGGGTGAATTGCCCCATAAAGAGCAGTCCGCAGGCGGCAAGACCTATTGTTACCAGCGGTGAACGCAGCAGCTGCAGGAGGTTTGCGCTTCGCTGCCGTGCTTTATCGACGGGCATTGACGGCAGTGTAAATCCTTGCCAGAGCAGGGCGAGCAAGGCCACCGGCACCAGACTGAAAAAAGCGCCACGCCAGCCGATGACAGAACCGAGATAGCTCCCCAGCGGTGCAGCGATAACTGTCGCCAGCGCATTACCGCCGTTAAAAATAGCCAGTGCACGCGGCACCTGCCCGGTGGGGACCAGCCGGATAGCCACCGCAGCTGACATCGACCAGAACCCGCCAATCACCACGCCAATCAACGCCCGGCCAGTCATGTAGGTGAGATCGTTGGGTGCCATCGCGACCATCAATCCGGATAGCGCCATTAGAAGTGTCAGCGTCAGCAACAGGATTTTGCGGTCGAGATTCCCGGCGATGCGGGTTATCGAGAGGCTGGTGATCACTGCGAGCGCGCCAGAGATAGCGATACCCTGTCCGGCCAGACCTTCGCTGACCAACAGATCACGTGATAATGGCGATAACAGGCTGACCGGCATGAATTCAGAGGCGATCAGCGCGAATACGCAAAGCGTCATGGCCCAGACGCCACCCCAGTGGGCTTCTTTATGCTGGGGTGAAGAGTGAGTTGTTTCGGTGGAAGCCATGTTATGTCCTGTTTCATTGTTAGTGGTGCTGATGAACTCAGGAAATTCTACTGTTTCGCTTTATATTGACTAGCTAATGAATCCTTAATGGCGTTATAACCATGACTTATTAATCTATCGACGGGAGCGCAACATGAAGCGCAACATGAATGATCTGCAGGCTTTTATTACCGTAGCGCGTGAGGGCAGCTTTACCCGTGCAGCGGCACTGCTGGGCGTTACGCAGCCCGCGCTGAGTCAGACGATTACTGCCCTGGAAAACCGGATGGAAATTCGGCTGCTGACCCGCACGACGCGGAACGTCTCACCGACCGCAGCAGGTGAACGGTTAATCCTGGCGATTGGCAATCGATTCGATGAAATTGAGGCGGAGCTGGATATGCTGACTGCGATGCGTGACAAGCCCGCCGGCACGGTACGCATCACTTGTGGCCCGCATATTCTCAGTTCACTCCTGCTGCCAAAACTGACGCCACTGCTGGAGGCTTATCCGGATATCCGACTCGAATTCGATGCGAATCATGGCTTGCGAAACATCGTGGCCGATCGGTTTGATGCCGGAGTCAGAATGGGTGACACAATTGATAAAGATATGGTGGCGATGCCCATAACCCCACCGTTACGAATGGCTGCGGTGGCGGCTCCAGACTATTTTCGTCGTCATGCTGCGCCTCAGGTCCCACACGATCTGCTGCATCACAACTGCATTAATATGCGACAGGCAACAGCGGGTGGGTTGTATGTCTGGGATTTTGACGGAGAAGAAGGGCCGTTGAATGTGCGGGTAAATGGACAGTTAACGTTCAACACTTCGGCACACATTGCAGAAGCGGCAGTGGCCGGTTTGGGAATTGCTTTTCTGCCTGAACAGGAAGTCGCAGAAGGGCTGGAGCAGGGCACGCTGATCCGGGTACTGGAGCGCTGGTGCGAACCGTTTCCCGGTTATTATCTCTATTATCCCAGCCGCAAGCAGCATTCACCGGCTTTTAATCTGGTCAGAGAGGCGTTGAGGCTAAAAGAGGGGGAATGATGAACAGATTCAGAGTGTTGATGGAAGAGATGCCACTCCATGGCGTAATACGTCCTAAAGCGCTTTATTCAGAATTACTTAGAAGGACGTCGACTAATCTTGCCTCCTTTCCGACCGGCTTCCCTGGCCTTTTCAGGATCGTTTCTGAAGTTGCCCCCACTGACCTTGCCTCCTGCACTGCCAGCTTCACTCGCTCGTTCTGGATCGTTGGCAAAATTGCCGGCACCACCTCTGTACTTCTGTTGTGTCATAGGAAGACCTCATATCAATGTTCCATTAGATAAAAAGGACTAGCTAGTCACACCAGGAAGCATAGTCGTCCGCTTCGTTTATGCAAATGCACAGACTGAAGTTGTTGATAATGCTGACATTAATTTTTAATAAAGCGCTGGCGTCGGCATGGTAAGGAGAGATGAACTGCGCATAAAGGCCTGACGAAAAAGGAGAATGTTATGAGTAAAGCGACCTTGCTCGACACGCGGGGAGATTGGCGGGGATCTGCCCGCCGTAGCACGCAAACGCTGCGAAAAGCAGAGGCAACAGATGAGTGACAGATAAACAGGAATAGTGCCAGGCCCTCATTCTGGCTTATTTTATGCTACTAAAATGTAACAACTTCATTCATTAAACCAACTACAGCAATTGCTAAAGGTTTTCCCGCTAGTGGCGATAACCCAATGGCGTTGAGCGCGCCGATCAATGATGAACCCGGTACTCAGCGACGAGTTCTGAACGCGAACGGACCTGCATTTAGCCCTCCTTTTAAAAAACACCAGCAAGCGCGAGTTTAAGCGCAACCTACTCTGATAAAAGCGAAAATAATAATATGTCGATCATTAAGACGATCAAAAGTCGCCTGCCTGTTGCCCGTCTCAGGCGTAGCAGCCAGCCAGCGAATGGCACCTGGGATTGTCGTGCGCTGCCGGAATCACTCTCTTCCATCGGGTTAAGCTCGCGCGCGGGCGGGATCCTGATGACTTTTGTTCCGCCTGAAGCCGATTTTCAGCGGGTCAGTCAGGCCTGGCAACGCTTTAATTCCGCCGATTTGACCGTGCTGACACTCTCTTCCAACGGTGCGCTGAGCAGCAGCCGATCGCAAAGTACTTACTGTGATGGCAAGGGCCCGGAGGGAAGTTATCTCTGGCTGCCTGACACGCTGATCGCCAGCCATGAGACGCACATTGTCGACCTGCATGTCGCGGACACTCAGACTGCCAGCCAGCGTATTACCGCCATCCAGCAGGAACTGATGCGGTTGCAGGTGCGGATGCCACTTTCGGCAGACCGTACTTTCGCGATGATTTATTGCGACGGATTGTCCGCGTCCGAAGGTTTTCTGATGCAGGCCTGGTACAACTGCGGACGTTTCCCATGCCTGGCGATTGGCGGTTCAGCGGGCGGTAAAATTACCTTTGATGGCACCTGGATCGGTACTGGTGGCAAGGTGCTGCAGGGCAAAGCTGTGATTATGTTCTGTCAGATGGCACCCGGAAAATCATTTGCTCCGTTTAAAAGTCAGAACTTTACGCCACGCGAACAGAGCTGGCTGATTGCCGAAGCCGATCCGGTTGCGCGCACCGTCACCTCTGTGTTTAATCGCCAGGGTCAGCAGCAGCCGTTTGTCGCATCGCTGTGTGAACACCTTAACTGCACTGAAGCGCAGCTGACCGAACGGCTGAAAGGGTTAACCTTTGGCGTTAAAGTCGGCGGGGAATACTTCATTCGCTCGATCGCCAGAATTGAATCGGGTGGCGTGCAGTTTTTTTGTGACCTCGAGTTTGGTGACCGGCTGTTCCTGATGGAGGAGAAAGACTTCAAACAAGCGACGCAGCAGGAGTGGCAGGCTTTTACCGCGCAGCATGGCAAACCGGCGGCGATTCTGATGAACGACTGTATCCTGCGTCGTGTCGGTAATGCTGATAAGCTTCACAGCGCCCACTTTTTTAAAGGCATCGCTGCCGCCGGCTTCTCCAGCTTTGGCGAAATTCTGGGCGTGCCAATCAATCAGACGCTCTCTGCACTGGTGTTCTTTAATCATGACGTTAAAGCGATGAGCCAGTTCCCGGTGGAGTATGCCGGTTACGCCGCACATTACGCGCAGCGTGCGTTGCGTCGCTGGGAAGCGCTAAACAGTATTCAGACGCGGGTCCTTGATCGGGTTATCAACTATCAGCAGGCATTGACGCCGCTGATGGAAGCGTTGCCAGTGCTGGAAACGGCTACCCAGAGCCAGGGTGAAACGTTGAGCCTGGCAGAAAGCAGCATCCGTAATATCAGCAATATCGCCACTGAGAGTCAGCAGGCTCAGGGACGACTGGACGATGGGTTGGACGATCTGGAAAAAATCTCCAACGGCATCAATGAGATTACGCATGGCATCAGCAATATTGCTTTCCAGACCAACATTCTGGCGCTGAATGCCGCAGTAGAAGCAGCTCGTGCGGGCGAGGCTGGCCGCGGATTTGCCGTGGTCGCGGGCGAAGTCCGGCGTCTGGCGCATTCATCGAAAGAGCAGGCTGAAGCCACAGCCAGTAACATTGGTGAGGCGGTCAGCACCATCTCACGCATCCGGCTGGTGGCCAGTGATTCGGCGCAGACCGCCGCGCAGATGGCAGAGCGCAGTATTTCAGCAGCCGATACGCTGGCGGCGATGAACCAGCAGACGCGTCATGAGCGCGCCGACATCGCGAAGCACCTCGGCAGCCTGCGCGAACTGACGCAGGGAATGGATGCGATGCAGGAAGCCGTCGCGCAGCTCAAGGTGTTACAAACTCTTTCAGGTGCGCAGGTTAAAGGCTGAATTATCTGAATAAAAGACAAAAAAGTGCGGTGTAAGCGCAACGGCCAGGCAAGGCCGGCTTTCAGTTGTTACACTTGTCTGTGATTAATCACGCAGAGGTATGAATGAAAATTAAAAGTTATGCAGCCATGCAGGCTGGCCAGGCCCTTGAACTCTATGAGTACGATGCCGCCGAGCTGGCAGCCGAAGAAGTCGAAGTCCAGGTCGAATATTGTGGCGTCTGCCACTCAGACCTGTCGATGATCGATAACGAGTGGGGCATCTCTCAGTTCCCGGTGATTGCAGGACATGAAGTGATTGGTCGGGTTTCTGCCCTGGGCGAAGCGGCCAAAAATAAAGGTCTTTCAATCGGCCAGCGTGTAGGAATCGGCTGGACAGCAAAAAGCTGTCAGCACTGCGATGCCTGTATTAACGGCGAGCAGGTTAACTGTCAGCAGGGCAGCATCCCGACCATCATGAACAAAGGTGGTTTTGCCGAGAAGCTGCGCGCCGACTGGCAATGGGTTATCCCGCTGCCGGAAAAACTGGATGTAGCAAGCGCCGGTCCGCTGCTGTGTGGTGGTATCACCGTGTTTAAACCACTGCTGATGAGTAACATCACGGCGACCAGCCGCGTAGGTGTGATCGGTATCGGTGGGCTGGGTCATATTGCCATCAAAATCCTGCACGCGATGGGTGCAGAAGTCGTGGCATTCAGCTCAACGCCAGATAAGAAGCAGTCAATCCTGGATATGGGCGCAGATGAAGTGGTAAACAGCCGCGATCCTGAAGCCCTGAAGCAGCAGGCGGGTCGCTTTGACCTGATCCTGAGCACTGTGGCGGTCGATCTGGACTGGAAACCTTATTTCGCCGCGCTGGCACCTCAGGGTAAATTCCACACCGTGGGCGCAGTGATGAAGCCGATTGAAGTGAGTGCTTTTGATCTGATTCTGGGCGACAAAGCGGTAACCGGTTCATCAACCGGCTCACCAGGTCAGCTGCGCTCGCTGCTGCGTCTTGCTTCCCGTGCAGATATCGCCCCACAGGTTGAGTTCTTCCCGATGTCGGACATCAATAAAGCGCTGGATCACGTCCGCGCCGGTAAAGCCAATTACCGTGTCGTACTGAAAGCCGATTTCTGATGGGAATCTAAATGATATGCCGCAGCCTGCTGCGGCATTTTTTTTGCCTTTATTTTGTCAGCAGTCCATCAGACAGGCCAGCCGCAATCACGCTGATTGGGTTTAAGGGTCAACAGTTTAAAAAACCACGCTAAGATTATAATGTATTGTTTTTATTAATAAGTATTCGTTCAGAAAACCCGGCAAGCGCCAGGTTTGTTCTGAGGATTAATGTCCTGAATTTTTTGCGGTTTCTTGTCTGACTTCGTCAATCGTGTCACGCATATTGCTCAGACATTTTGCAGCAGCAGCTCCAGCTTTTTCCAGCACGGGTTCTGCCTTCGCGAAATACTCCTCAATTTTCATCTGATTTGCATGTGTGATTAAAGGTATACCGCATACCATTGATGTGCCAAATCGCTGCTTTAAGGCGTCGGTACTTTTGTCCAGCGAGTTGGTTGCGTTAATTACAGATATTGGATCTTTAATTAACGCCATGCTAAGAGCTGTGGTCAATTCATCTGTATGAGCAGCGTCAAGGGTATCACCAATACTGTCAATTTTTCCCGGAAACGCATGGAGCGTTTTGTTGTCTGCCTGCTCAATCAGTTGGATATAAGCTTTCCATTCATTTGATGATGCTATGCAGGAGGACGGAATAGTGCAGGCGATCAGCAAGATGATTCGCAAAATCATCTCACTACCTCCAGCGTTTTATCTGTTGACTGAATGATTTTTGTGCGAATAACCGGCCCAAGGATTATGCAACCCTCAGAAGCGAATCCATGTACTTTCGGCGGCTTCCTTTCACCGTGTATACGAAATAAAGAGCGGCCATAACTTTCGCCAGAGGTTTGTGTCAAAATTATGGTAAATGGTCCCTTTGAACTGGTATGTCCGCCAATATGCCAGGTACCGCGAGGAATTGGCCCCATACCTTTAACGTGTTGACGATCCGGGTTTTTTTTGGGTCAGGCTCCCTGAATAACCTTTACCCATTAACTTACCGCGGTGCCACAGTTCGCCGGTACTCTGGTGGTATATCCATGCCATATGTTGTTCTCCTATGCCGCGCTACGCTCTTTCCAGGAATCAGAGTGAATAATATTGCCGTCCAGATATTTCCAGGTGATTTTTTCATACGTCATTTCGAGCACTTCAAGGTGATCGTGACGTTCGTAATCCCGGTCCTTAACATCTTCCATAAAGGGTACGACACAGGTAATGCGGACATTTTCAATAAATACGTTAAAATATTCTTCTTTCTGTCCGGCGTAATTAATGCGATAGAATTTAAGCTCGGCAGACTTTAAAAGCTTTCCGGCGCTGACGAACTGATAAAGGTATGGACTTGAAGAGTCCAGCGCTTTGGTCAGCATAAAGGGCGCATGCTCGCGAGTGGCCGTTATCTTACCGGACAGATTATCCGTAGGGAGTCATATGCCGTGAGCCAGTGCGGTTATTTCTATACTTCCTTCTCGTTGCTGCACATCAACAGAGCCTTTGACGGGATTTCCACCATCATCCTTCAGCCATAAATAAACAGGGATAGCCATTCTGTGAACTCCTGTTTCGTGATTAAAGAGCAGGGATTATCGCCTTCTGTTCCTTTATGGCGGAAATGCCAATTGAGTTTTTATTGATTTAAATCAATGGAATGAATTGGTTTTAAATTTCGTTTCGGACGGAAATATGTGGCGCGGGATATGCCCGTTTTCTCTGCCGCTGTTTTAAATGACTGCCCCGGGCGGATGAATCTCAGTGCTGATAATGTCGCACTGTGTGGTTTTCAGCCGAACTTCACAGCGGACTCCCTTGCAGCAGCCCGACCGTCATTGGTCTGCTCTTTGAGACCAGTTCTCCCACCTGCCAAAAGATAATTTCACATTTTGGCCCGATCCCATCGAATGCTGACCTTTGGGCCTGTCATGCACACGATGAACAGTGACGTAAAGTAATCGCATAAGCGCCAGTAAAGCTGGCTGATTTTACTGAAACTGTTTATGGAGCCTGGCATGAAGCTAACCCAAATTCGCAACGCTACGCTGTTACTGGAGTATGCAGGAAAAAAATTCCTTATCGATCCTATGCTGGCCGAAAAAGAGGCCTGGCCAGGCTTTGCCGGCAATGCCCGACCTCACCTCAGAAATCCGATGGTAGATCTGCCAGTCCCGCTGGACGAACTGCTGGCAGTAGATGCGGTCATCATCACCCACACCCATGCCGATCACTGGGATGAAGCTGCGCAACAGCAGGTGCCAAAGAATATGATGATTTACAGCCAGAATGAAAGTGATGCTGCGCTGCTTCGGTCACAGGGTTTTGAAAACGTGCGGATGCTGCAGGATGAAAACCGTTTCATCGATGGTCTCACTCTATATAAAACCGATGGGCAGCATGGCAGTAATGCATTGTATGCTGACAAAGCAATGGGCGAGATTCTGGGTGATGCCTGTGGTCTGGTGTTTACTCATCCGGCAGAAAAAACGCTGTATGTTGCTGGCGATACGGTGTGGGTCAAACCTTATGTCAGAAGTCTGCAACGTTTCCAGCCGCAGGTTGTGGTGTTAAATATTGGCAATGCTACCAACGATCTCTATGGTCCGATTATTATGGGCAAAGAGGATACGCTGCGTACCCTGAACATCCTCCCTGGCGTGATAGTTGTTGCTTCTCATATGGAAGCCATCAACCACTGCCTGTTGACACGTGCTGAACTGCGCGCCTATACCTCAGAACAGGGTATTGCTGACAAAGTGCTGATCCCGGAAGATGGTGACTCCATGACGTTCTAATCGGCCCTTCACTGAAGCGCAGGCGCTTTGTGAACGGCTTGTGCTTTACAATCGGTTTCCACCGCCATGCGTGTACAGTGAGGGAAGATAATGGCTGGGCTCAGAGTCGCAGTGCTGGCAACCGCAGGTTTTAGTCTATTTCACTTTTCAGTTCCCTGCATTTTATTTGGATCGGCTATGCCACAGCAGGCGCTGTTTCAGGTTGATGTTTTTGCAGAAAAACCTGGCGTGGTTCGTTCCGATATGGGACTGTCAATCACCGTAGAGCATGGCCCTGAACTCCTTGATCAGGCTTCGATTATTATAGTTCCCTACTGGCACAATCTGGCTGAACAACCGGCGCAGGTGCTGCTTAATAAGCTGGTAGCGGCCTGGCAGCGTGGTGCGGAAGTCGTTGGACTGTGTCTGGGCACATATGTACTGGCTTATGCAGGTTTACTTGATCAGCGCCGGGCTGCCACACACTGGGAATTTGAGCAGGACTTCAGTTCCCGCTTTCCGGCCGTTCAGCTCGATAGCAACGCGCTCTATGCCCGTGACGATCGTCTGATAACCTCTGCTGGTACCGCTGCAGGGATCGACTGCTGTCTGGATATCATCCGTCATCACTATGGTAGTGCCATTGCCAATCGGGTAGCGAGACGAATGGTGGTGCCGCCCTACCGTGAAGGCGGTCAGGCGCAGTTTATTGAGCGTCCGGTTCCGGAAACAACGCGTGACAGTAAGATTAATGCACTGCTGGCGTCACTGCGGGAGAATCTGCATAAGCCGCAGAATCTTGATTCCCTCTCGCGCAGGCTCAGCATGAGCCGGCGAACGCTGACCCGTCACTTCCAAAGAGCAACGGGTATGTCTCTGGGTGAGTGGTTGACGGCTGAGCGCCTTCAACGCAGCCAGTGGCTATTGGAAACAACCACTATGAATATTGAAAGTGTGGCCGAAAAGGTGGGTTTTGAGTCGCCGGTTTCATTTCGTCAGCGTTTTAAATCGCGGTTTGGTGTTTCACCCAGCGAGTGGCGTCGAACGTTTCGTGGTTCTGAGCCAGTGATGGCCAATGATAACGTGGAAAAGAAGGACGCCAGGACACCAGGGTAAATATCTGTGCCATGGGACTTTGCGGACCGGAATATTGCCGCCCATTGGCGGTCAACATTCCGGCAAGAAATTAGCGCGATTAAATCAGGAAATCATCCAGTGACTGGCCATTTTCGATCGCAGCTTTAATGGCTGAAGGGGTTCGGCCCTGACCCGTCCAGTAACGAACCTGACCGTTTTCGTCATTGTAGCGATATTTAGCCGGACGCTTTGCCCGTTTCTTTTTGCCGGTTACCAAAGGAGAAGCGCTATTTACCAGTTCCAACGGATTAATTCCTTCTTCCATCAGCAACTCCTGATAAAACGCCAGCTTTTCAGCTTTCTTACGGGCTTCTGCCTCTCGTGCACTTTCCTCTTCACGACGCTCATTTACCACTGTTTCTAATTTCTGGTGTAGCTCTGCCAGCAGATCCAGCGTCATATTGCGTGCCTCAGCACGCATTGTGCGGATATTATTCAGGCTGCTCAGATTCTTACTCATACCAATCCTCAAATACTCAAGTTAATCAATAAAGTGCAAATTATTCAGCCAGTAAGGGTAACATTTCCGTACGCGGCATTTGAAGGGCCAATGTGGTTTATTCGCTGTTAATCAGGTTTGAATGGTGGTATCTAATCCAGTAAATCGTACAGTTTAAGCGTAATCTGCTGGCTAATGCCTGGTTTTCGTTATAGAAGCGGCGCTGGGTTTAGCATTTTCTTTTTTATTAACTGTGCGTGAATCAGAAATGAGATTTTATTCAGGACAGGCATGATGCCTTGCCATGATAGTGGTTGGCCATCGCCAGAAATTCGTCGTGGTTTTGAAGCATTATCCTTTGAGATGTTCTGCTCAACATCTTGCAGTGCTGCGCTGGTGCGGGTGCAATCTGACAACAGTAAAGATACGCCGCCGGGTCCCTTTGGTTATATTGGTGTGGCCTTTACCCGTCGTGAAGGGATAGATGTCAACGTTGCCCGCGCACGGCTTGACGGTGTTTTGCCTAAGGGATGCTCAGCAATCTGATGCACCAATGGGTAACCGGGCGTTTTTTCCGACCCTGATGGCAATACGCGTGAACTCTCTTATAATCAGCAGATCGGCCTGGAAATTATCAGCGCTCGTAACATGTAATCGCTGAATAAATAAATCAGCTCAGGGGAAGAATGAAGCCGGGTGTCTGTTGCGGAAGATGTTCAGCAACTAAGTGTAGTGAAACGCCTGGGAAGAACTGTAGATTGACGGATGAAACAAATTGCAGAAGGGCGGGGTAAGGGCCGACGGATAATGTCAGAGCTACTACCGGATGTCGATGTGATATAAAACAGCCTGCTTAAAGCAGGCTGTTTTCATGTATGCAGACTGAGTTAAATCAGGAAATCATCCAGTGATTTACCTGCATCAACGGCTGATTTAATAGCTGAGGGTGTACGGCCCTGGCCAGTCCATTGCTTAACGTCACCATTTTCGTCGGTGTACTGATATTTAGCTGGTCGAGGTGCGCGTTTTTTCTTCTCAGCGGGTGCAGTTGGCATACCATTTAACAGTTCATTAGGATCGATACCCTCCTGCAACAGTAACTCGCGATATTTTGCCAGTTTCTCGGCTTTTTCACGATTAGCTGCTTCCGAAGCCTGAGCTTCTTCCCGACGCTCACTCACTACAACTGACAGTTTTTCCAGCATTTCTTCCAGGGCAGCCAGGTCAAGCTCGCGAGCGTTTGCGCGAAGGGTACGGATATTATTCAAGCTGTTGAGAGTGTCACTCATCAAAGTCACCATAGTCATGTTCAGATAATAAAATACAGAGCGGGTTCACGCTGATGCTTTTCGTCAGACCTGCTTTTTTAGAATGCTTGCCTTCGAAGAATCAAAATACAGAACCGATAGTTCAACGCTAACATATTAATCGCTTTCTACAAGAGTTTAAACTGTAATTACCGTATCACCCTTAAATTGAAGCAGAGTTACTCTTTGCGGTGCTCTTAGCTCAAAATGTCAAAAAAAACGACATCTGAAAAGTTAGTTAATTGGGAGCGGGTATAGGGAAATTGTGCTTTAACGCTGTTTTCAGCAAAGTCGCTTCGCAAATCCTGTACACGCATTGCTCTGAAAATTAAAGGTAATGATTCAGGGCAGACAGCTAAAACTGGATAAGATCATGATGTTAATCGTAATTTTGTTGAATGACTGGCACGGTGACGCTTTAAATAATTAGCCCACTGATTAACTGTGGTTATTTGTAACGCCATGATAATGGGTTGTTTTTTTCTTATGCAGCGCATAGGGTTATTTAAGAGCGGGCCGGCCTGCGTTATGGCTGATTTAAGCGTTTGCATCCACCTACAGCCATCAAATAAATGGATGCAAACTCGTCAAAACGAGAGCCACCCGTTGTGGGCTAAAGTCAATTATTTACAAGAGTCATGATTTTTGAAGCTCTGTAAAGATTCAAAGAGGGAGGTAGTTTACAACGTAATCATAGACAGCATTATTTCCCCACGTTATTACCCTGTTGTCATTGATGCTGATAACGGAAGCGATAGCATTTTTCATCGATATTCATTCAGCTCAGTCCGTGAACCATGTGATTTTGCAATCACCTCGCCAGCCTGTCCCAAAACACATCGATGGACATGCTGCCAGACACTGAACTGAAAACGGTGTGCCAGGAAGCGGCTATTATTAACCTGGCTAATTAATTCGTCGTCAGCAGCGCATAATGCCAAAAACCTGTAATAGATATTTCACAGTACAATGTCAGAGCAAATGGGGTCGTCGAAGAATAATCATAGAACAAGAGAGTATGAAAAAAAGCAGTCTGCTAACTTTGTCGCCCATTGTCATCAGTTATCCAGTGCGACGGTTAGCTATACTGTATATGGCATAGGCTTTGTCAGTGTCCTGGGTTTTCTGGAGGATTGACGTGTTCAAAGGCAATAAAAAGTCACTACCGGTGCGCTACTGCAAAACGTGTAACAAACCGATGTCATGGCGAAAAAAATGGGAAAGGTGCTGGGAAGAGGTTCTGTATTGCTCGGAACGGTGCCGTCGGCAGCGTACTGCACAGCAGCAGCAGGATGATGCCCGAATAAATTCCGGCCACAATCGATAAAACCTGTCGGGTCAGTGCTGGCCAGGATTTTACCTGGCCTCTGACAGTTCAATGTCGTTAGTGCTGAATCTCAATCTGTTGCCAGCCTTGTTTGAACATACAGTCTTTCACCAATATGTCTCGCTGACTTTCATTAGCATCGCTGGTTGAGTAATTCGTATCAGTTGTCTTGTGTTTCATGTCTTTTGAGGTGTATTTACCGCTAACGACATTGTCTGGCGGTAAATCCCTGAGTGCCTGAGCTTTACAGGCTGTTTCTGCCACGAACTCCTGCTGCTCAGATGCGTCAGGCTTGACCCATTTATACTGGACACATCCTGTCAGACAAAGGGTAAATAACATCAACATGAGTGGTTTCATCATCTGTTTCTCACTGCTTTCCGTCAGAGTCATAACGAAAAATGGGTAAAGAAACCGATCAGTCAAGCTGGCTGGTTTCCTCACCCTATAGAAGAGGAGCGTTATCTGATATTAAAATGTCAGGCCGCCACCAATGTAAGGCCCATCGATCAGGGTATGGCCCGGGCGTCCATCTTTGCCATCAACACCTGCATAACGGTAGCCGGCTTTCAAGACCAGCGGCCCCAGCGGTGACCAGCTTATGCCGGCGTTCGCTTCCACAAAATTCTTAACGCTGTTAGTCAGTTGTTCCGGAGCAGAATATCCCTCACCATAAATCGCAAAATCAGCGGGCAGATTGATTTTCACACCGCCACCGACAGGAAATGCGACGCCGTTATCCCCTTTCTTGCCACCAAGATAAGTGGCTTTGGCGCCAGCAGTCAGCATTACCGGACCAAGTTCAAGATTATAACCGGTACCCGCCTGACCAATCTGAACACCATCCGCCGTATTTTTGATCCACTGGCTATCCAGATAAATTCCGCTGGATGAGCGGCCAATTTCTGCGTCCAGCGCAGTGGTATTTTTACCTTGCTCCACATTCAAGCCAATGGCCATTGCAGACGAAGAGACGCACAGCAGCATACCCATGCTGATTACAGAAAGTTTCATTGTTCAGTTCCACTGCTTTTAAATTTTAAAATTAATGATTACGATTGCTGGCTGAATTGATTTATTTTTGTACAATTTCTTTAACGTCGTGCTGCTGCAACTGATGCATATTTCCGTCTGCATCTTTATACGAGATCATGCCAGTTTGTTTATCTTTGGCGGGTTTACCATGAGTCGTGATCATGTGCCCGTCATTGGTAGAGATGACATAATTGCTTGAGCAGGCGGTCATGGATATTACTGCAGCCGTCATCACAATAGCGCAGACGAATTTTTTGCCAGAATTGAAAGATGTCATTTCACTGTCCTGTCATTAGTTTTTAAGAAGATGTGGCATTATTAGCTAAAATTGTTAAACGACACGATAACAATTCCAGCCTTCGGAAAATTATCTGCCAAAAGACTGATGCAGATCAATTGTAATGTGTTGGGGTGTATGATGATTAAGCATGTTTTGTTAAAAAGCTGCAACAGAAAATCAAACATGTATTTGCGATAAATGAAACTTTCAATTCAGATAAAGAAAATCCTGAATGTGCCTCTGATTATAAAATGAACGACGCACTATTTAAATAAACTGAACTTAAATTTATCGCCACTTTTCTCAGATGATTAAAAATCGGGATGTCATTGGAATAAGCGTTAGCCGCACCAAAGGAAAATGAACAGTATACTTTATGTTAAGTAATGAAAGATCAATAATGCGATAAGTTAGTTACAACACCCTGTTGGATTAGTTTCAATAACACGATAAGGCCTGCTGATTTTGTGTGTTTATTGACGTACTAAAAACAAAGTTATTCTGGAATTCCGAGTGCCTTTTGACTAGCTGCCCCCGCGCCCCGAAGGGGCGTACATAGACGTGATAGACTTATGTATGATGTAACTAATTTTCTGCAAGATCCTGTTTAAGTGCTATTATTGGGTTCTGATTTTTCCCTTTAAATTGATGAATGTATTAACTTTTAGCAGCGATCCCGTAACTGTCCTCTAATCCTTAACAGCTACAACATTAAAACTTGCGTAAGGCTCATATCAGCAAACTATAAATACGTTCCAGCTAACTTCAACGGCGGTATAATCAGCCCTTAAACGCATAGGCCGTAGCCTCAAAGGGCATGTTTCGGTTTTGGCTCTGCCGTTTTATCAATGGGAGGATTAAGACTTGCTACATGCCATGATAATCAACCGTAAATGCCCTTGCAGCAAATAAAAGAGGGAAAATCAGTGTGTTTTTTCACTACTCAGAAACGATATCATCTGAATCGACAAAAACCACAGTTTTATAATCGGTAAGATTCTTTTACGAAGTCCAGTGAAGCTGGAGAAGCGTCATTTTTAACAGAGTGTCCGGGAATATTGTAGTGGTTACACATCCGTAATGCGCACTCCCCATAAATCAATACCGTGAACCGCTGGTGTATCCGCCATTTAAACTACGGTTATAGAGGATGAATTATAAAAATAACTTTTCAATAAAGCTCAAAGGTGGTTAAAAGACAAATTCCTCAGCCTTATTTCGAATGTAAGGCTGATGACGTTTATTGCCTCTCTGACCTCAATAGTGCAGTGGAGACGTCTGAAATGGCGCTGCCTGACCTGATAGATGGCTTAATGCTCAATTTACTGCATCATCCGAATGGTCTGTTTCAAATGCTAAGCTACTACCGGAACCTGATTAAGCCTACTTAGTTACTGTGTTCGGATACCCGTTTTTTACATCTCAAGGGTTCGTAAAAGCCAATCTCTGGATTTAGAGATGAGTGCAGGCAACCCTGAAAATTGCCAGATGTCACCTGAAGGACGGCATCGGCCACCATACCGCCCGCTGCAAATAAGCTAAAAATTATCGAGTGAAACTACCATCACCCACCTGCGCCTGTTCGTACCATGCCATCAGTTCCATGGTGCCAGGCTCATTCTCGGCGGGTGCCCATGGGGCAAGATCCTGTTCAGTAACTGGCTGGTAACCGCCATGCTTTACCTCAAAAATAACCCCGCCTTTATCCATGGAGAGTACCGCATGCCAGATGCCGGCATCCGTTTCGAGCACCTTGCACTCTTCACCCAGCATCACCCGCTGGGTCACATAACCATTGTCATCAAAATTTAATACCAGGAAGCGTCCTCGAAGAGGCATCAGCAATTCAAAAGTATGCGGATGGCGGTGTGGGCGCACATAAGTGCCCGGCTCCATAGCGATGGCCAGACGTTGAACCGGATCGCTTAATTCGGGATGTAGATTACGATTAGCTCGCAAGCGAGGAGAGTGTGCAGCCTGTTCGCTTTGTTTCTGGAGGTCACTCAACGTAATTTGTTTCATATAATCCTTATTGATCCAGGGCTGCTCTCTACCCCAAGGTTACCGTAAGATTTTGTGCCATTCATTATGGCCGAATAGCCTCTGTAGTTGCCTGACATTGTCACCGCTTATGATGCAGGTCTGACTCAGTGGCAACAAGCCATGATGTCTCTATTTACACGTATCAGGCCATCTCACCCGTCACCAGGCTCCTGTGAAAGGATACGTTTTCTTCCACATACGCATTGACGACATGTTTTCTCTCGATTGCTCATTCCAGATCAAAAAGCGAAACGCTTATCATTTATAAAATGAGTGCTTCTTACCTTGAGGCAGAGCGTGTTATGGCAATTAACATGGGCAGTACCTATCGAATTCTTGGCTATAAGCCGTCTGTAAATTTCGCCTGGCGTCAGAAATTACTGACGATGGGCATGCTTCCCGGCGCCGTTTTTGAGACGGTTCGCGTGGCGCCAATGGGGGACCCTGTGCAAATTCGCACGCGCCGTATCAGTCTGGCAGTTCGACAGCGGGACCTGTCCTCTATGATCCTGGAGGAAATCGTCTGATGAAAAAGATCACCATCGGGCTGATTGGAAATCCTAACACCGGCAAAACCACGCTATTTAATCAGCTTACCGGAGCCCGGCAGCAGGTCGGTAACTGGGCGGGTGTGACAGTTGAGCGTAAAGAAGGGCAATTTTTTACTGCACAGTCAGATGTCAGGCTCATCGACCTGCCCGGAACTCGTTCGCTGACGACGCTGTCTGCTGAAAGCGCCATTGATGAGAGCATCGCCTGCCAGTATCTCTATCAGGATCACGCCGATATGGTGATTAACGTGGTCGATGCATCCAGTCTGGAAAGTAATCTGTTCCTGACCCTGCAGCTACTGGAGCTTGGCGTGCCCTGCATTATCGCCCTTAACATGCAGGACGTTGCCGCCAGTCAGAACATCACTACTGATATTCAGGCGTTATCTGCACGTCTTGGCTGTCCGGTTGTTTCCGTGACCTCAACCCGGGGCGATGGTATTGCCCAGCTCAAAACCCTGATCGATCAGGCTCATGTTTACTGCGCTCCGGAACGGGTGCGTTACCCGGCCGCGATTAACTCAGCAATTGAGCAGCTGTGTCTGCAAATGCCCGAAACGATAGCGCCTCAAAAACGTTACTGGCTGGCATTGCAGCTGCTGGAGGGTGATATTAACAGCCAGAAGCTTTGCCCGGAGCTGCTCCCGCATTTGCCTGAGATGATGAAGCAGGCGGGCAACGACACCGGCGTACAGATTGCCGATTACCGTTATCGTGCCATCAACGCACTTTGCGCAGCCGTGAGTAATATTCATCAGGTATTACCTGCCGGTCGGACCCGTCAGATTGATAGTATCGTGCTGAATCGCTGGCTGGGCATTCCGATATTCCTGGCAGTGATGTATGTGATGTTTGTGCTCTCAATTAATATCGGTGCCGCACTGCAGCCACTTTTCGACAGTGGTTCTGTGGCCATATTTATTCATGGCATGCAATGGCTGGGCTATGTCGGCCACTTCCCGGACTGGCTGACCGTTTTTCTGGCCCAGGGCATCGGATCCGGCATAAATACCGTGCTGCCGATCATTCCTCAGATTGGCCTGATGTTCCTGTTCCTTTCTTTTCTGGAGGATTCAGGCTACATGGCGCGCGCTGCTTTTGTGATAGATCGGCTTATGCAGTCGCTGGGCCTGCCGGGTAAATCCTTTGTGCCGCTAATCGTCGGCTTTGGCTGTAATGTACCGTCAGTCATGGGCACCCGGACACTCGACACACCGCGTGAGCGCTTGCTTACGGTCCTGATTGCACCTTTTATGTCGTGCGGGGCGCGGCTGGCGATTTTTGCGGTTTTCGCTGCAGCATTTTTTGACGCGCATAGCTCCAGCCTGGTTTTCTCACTCTATTTGCTGGGCATTGTTGTTGCGATCATCACCGGGTTGGTACTCAGGCACACCCTGCTGAGCGGGGAAGCATCCCCGTTTATCATGGAAATGCCGGTCTATCACCGGCCTCATCTGAAAAGTCTGCTGTTGCAGACCTGGCAGCGGCTGAAAATGTTTGTCGTCCGGGCCGGACAGGTCATCATTTTGGTGAGCATGCTGGTTGGCGTACTGAGCAGCTTTGCATTTAATGGCCAGCTGGTCGAAGACATTAACCATTCTGCACTGGCGGCATCCAGTAAAGCGATTACACCTGCGTTGTTGCCGATTGGTATCACTCAGGATAACTGGCAGGCGACCGTTGGACTGGTGAGTGGCATTATGGCTAAAGAGGTCGTGGTCGGCACACTCAACAGCCTTTACACCACTGAAGCGCTCCAGAACAACGCGTTTGATCCGCAGACTTTTAACCTTAAAGCTGAGCTGACCGATGCGCTGACACAGACCTGGGCGGGGTTAACAGCTGCATTGAGAATTGATGCACTGGCTCATCCCATCGATGCCAGCAAAGGTGATGGTGAGATGGCATCCGGCTCTATGGGCATCATGTCAGCCAAATTTGGCAGTGGCTTCGCCGCATACAGTTACTTAATCTTTGTCCTGCTCTATGTGCCCTGTGTTTCAGTCATGGGCGCTATTGCGCGCGAAGCCGGCAGAAAGTGGATGATGTTCTCATTCTTCTGGGGACTGAATATTGCTTACACCACGGCCACGCTGTTTTATCAGACCGTCACGTTTACCGAGCATCCTGCATTTAGCGCAACCTGCCTGATTGGCATACTGTTGCTTAACATGGTCATTCTGTTTGCACTGCGAAAAGCAGGAAGCCGGGTGCAGGCAATACCAGGCATGATGCAGGAGGGAAAGGGACGTTGTCACGGCTGCCACGGCAGCTGCGATAAACAGAAAGGCTACGCACAATAAAAAGAAACAACAGATTCAATTACTTTATCCGCTGGGTGACGGGCTTTTCAGCGCCACAGCGGATAAGTGACGTTGATGATATTGTTCAGACAGATGTAAGCTGAATTAAAGTTCATCTGGAGTGATGTAAACCGCCTGAGAAGACCTATTAACAACCCCTGTCAGGAGACATGATTTTCCAGTGTGGGAAGCTGATGTTATAGAAGGGTGTGATGCTGGCAGCATCCCTGATCCTGGCTTCTGAAGCGAAATCTTTTTCCAGAACAGATGAGCCTAAAACAGCATACCTGGTGAATAAATGCTTTAAATCAGCGAGATAATGGGAACAAAGGCCAGATAACGACCTATTCAGTACAGGCTTACACACAGGCTGTCCACTTTTTCTGTGGATAACTCTAGCCTGAATATAGCTTCAGATGGCCTTTTTAGAAGCTATCAGTCAGATAAGTCAGTGTCAGCATACTGGTCCATAAACTCTACCATTGCGCCTTTATGTGCATCCACATGACGGATATACCGCATCAGGGTTTCCGGTTTTTTCCATGTGCCTTCCTGCATAATACGGGCAATCGGATAACCATTATCCGCCATATCCTGAGCGGCACCCACCCTGGCACTGTGGCCACTCCAGCCACTGTAGCGATTTTTGTTAGCTTTCACCGCGCCAACGTTCCCAGCGCTGCGCCATGCACGGTTAAAGATCTGTTCCAGAGCCCGGGTACTCATTGGCTTTTCGGCAACCAGTACGCGGCCAGATCGATGAACTGCGGTAAACAGATAAGCATCGGGCTGATTAGAGAGTCCGGAGGCTTCTATCCACTGTTCCAGACGTTGGGTTGAGCGGGTGCCGAGCGCCTTGATTAATCCACCGGTCTGCACAATCGTTTTTGTCCAGGCAACATCCAGAATGATACGGCCATCAACGGCGTGCATCACATCACGCACCCTTAATCGCGACAGTTCACTGATACGGAGTAGCGTGGCATAGGCTACGTGTAAAAAGGCCAAATCGCGCACTAACTGAAGGTTTTCAGATCCTGACCATTTTCCATCCAGTACCAGCAGGTCAGTAAGCCTGAAGGGAACAGCCTGGCCAGCACGTTCACCGTTCATCACGGCCACGCGATTTATCTTCTTTATGGTACGAAAAACCAAAGGAGATACATTCGGCACCGGCAATCCGGCGTTACGGTGTAACATCGAGATCAGGGCCGCGTGTGAAGTAATCGTTGAAGAAGCCCGACCACTTTGAGCAAGAAACGAGAGATAGTCGCGCAGGTCATCAGCGCTCATCGGCAGGAAGCTGCGCTGGTTATCTTCCGACCAGCGATTACAGATCCGCATGACGCTAATCAGCTGCCGCCAGGTGTTAGGTGAGAAAGCCTCTTTATCCTGGACGAATTGCCTGAGGCGTTCTGTGATGTCGCTGTTCGGATCCACACTCAAATAGGTGACAGGCTCTAACTCATTCATTTTTGCTCACTTATCAACCAAAACATGTCCTGACAACGCTACGTGAATTCTGGCAGGTAATCCCCCTGCTAACTTCTCAGAATTCACGTAGCGTTGTCATCTATCGGTATGGCATTGTTATAGTTTCCATCATAACCCGGCAGCATCAGCCTGTCATAACTTCGTATAAGAATAATTATACGAAGTAAGAATGTCTGATACCGTTCAACGTATTGTTAGCCCTGCCGAGGGTGGGATCATGGGACGAGGAGATCTGCATCGCCTCATAGAGCAGTAAATCTCATACTCACTGAAGCATTTGTAGGTGCATCAGCTATGCGGCGAAAAATTGATGACTGTAAGTCATTAACGCTAATAAACATTCTGTAATACTGAATATTTAATTAATAACCCTATGAGCCATCATAAAAAAATAGTTGATAAAATTCAGGATGAAAACAGATTACAATTACGCTCTTGATTGAATTTATTTAATTATTCTATTGTCGCGCTAATGTGCAAATAATTATGCGTTTTTCACATGGACTTGGATATTTCTTTATTACCTCACTTAGCACAGGCGGTGACTCCAGCCAATGGCGTGGTACAGCGATTACGCTGGAAAAAAATGAGGTGTCAAAATAATGAAAAAAAGTTTACTCGCACTGTGCCTGCTGGACTTTATCACTGCACCAGCGATTACGTTAGCACAGCAACCGGTTACCTGTATAAAAGTGTCTGAACAGGATGTCGCCAACCTGTTTGATAAATGGAACGATTCTCTGGCAACCGGCGACGCGACAAAAGTCTCTGAGTTATATGTCAGCGATGCCGTTTTACTGCCAACCATTTCAAATAAAGTACGATTAACCGATCAGGAACGTATTGATTATTTCAAAGACTTCCTGAAAAAAGGTCCAAGCGGCAAAATCGATTCGCGCACCATCAGAATGGGTTGTAATAAGGCTATTGATACCGGCGTTTATACTTTCACCTTCAAGGACCATACGCACGTCACAGCACGTTATACGTTTACTTATGTCTGGGATGGTCAGGGCTGGAAGATTTTAACTCACCACTCCTCAGCAATGCCAGAGCCTGTGAGCCTGCCTTAACAGCACGTTCGGCAGGATGATAACCAGCTTCGCATTGCGAAGCTGGTTTTTTAACTCCGGCACTGCAGGATTATCATATAACTGCCCCCGTTCCCGGCAGGCAGTTAATTAATGACACAATCCAATTAAATTAATTGGACACCTGAAAATTATAAAAACCATTGGAGCTTAAAATCCTGGTGCGAATCTTTTTTTGCGGATTGCATCTGTAAAGCGAAAATAAACGCCAGATAGCGTTCGAATTAATTATCAGACTGAACGTTACTGCCGCACCCCATTTTCTATCGACAATATATTTAATCGCCGTTACCAATCTGCCAGATAAACGTCGGATCGTTACCGTTTACCTCCCAGTCACCCACGTTACGTATTTTGTAGATCACTGGATTATGTGATGAGACCGTCCGGGCATTGCGCCAGTGCCGGTCCAGCACCTTGCTGACACGGGTGTCGGAAGCGCCAAGGGCATTGAAGAATTCCGTGGCGGCACGCGTCACTAACTCAACCGCGACCACCTGCGCCCGGGCGGACTCCACCTCTGCCTGTACGTTAGCCGCGTGAAGCTCTGCTTCTTCAACACCGCTTTGTTGCAGTTCAAATGCCCGCTGTAATGAGTGGGTCGCCCGATCCACGGCGGCTTCAGCAGCCCAGGTCCAGCTGCTGATCTGACCGACCACCTGTAAAACCTGCACATCCTGTTTGACCTGAGACGCGTTGCCGTGGCTGTAAATCCTCTTACGGTGCGCAACACCCTGAGACACATCACGAACTATGGCCCGACCTATACCCGCCAGCGTGGCTAATAATACATGCTGATAAAATGCGGTCTGGTAACGAAAGCGCTCACTGAAATCATAAACGTGCGGCTGCTCCACATAGGCATGATTAAAGCGTGTTGTGCCGCTACCGGTCAGACGCTGCCCGAAGCCATCCCAGTCGTCATCACATTCCACCTCACTCTGATGGGTGTTTACCAGAGCAATCACGTCACGACCGTTGTCAGTACGCTTTGCATAGACATCAATCCAGTCCGCATAAAGTGTGCCGGTGCTGTAAAACTTTTCGCCACTGATCCGCCATCCTCCCTCTGTGGGTGAGACCTGAGTGTTGACCTCACCCAGCTTAACCGCCCCGATCTCGCTCCAGCCGCTACCCACCAACTCACCATCCACGAAACGTCGAAACCAGCGCCGCCGATCTTCACTTTCTGGCTGGTTCAGACGATCTTCGATAAAGGCAAAGTGCGCGCGCAGGGCCTGCGGCAGATTCGAATCAGCCTCGGCCAGGCCAGTCAGCAGGGAAAAGAGCTGCGGCAATGAAACACCAAAACCACCTTCCTCTTTTGGGATACGCAGGGTGCCGAATCGCGCCGCTTTCAGCCAGCGAATCGGCTCATGCAGCAGAGTGCGATCGGCTTCACGTGCGGCGGCACCCTCAGCAATGCGGATAAACAGTGGCCTGAACTGTTCGGTCAATGCGGCAAATTCAGTGCGACTTAATTCAGACATGATTTTCTCCTGATTCGGGGTGTTCATCAATGTCCTGTCGGGTCGGTTCAAACCGGATAATCAACAGGAAAATAATGGGAATAAGGGCGGCGAGAGATACGATCCAGAACATATTAGTGCCATAACGAGCCTGCAAAACTGGCAGGATAAACAACGCCAGCGCACTTCCGATGCCAGAGAGCGAGCGACTAAAACCAACACCGGTTGCACGAATGTGGGTCGGATAGGAGAGCGCCGGATAGATCATTAACTGCGCGCCAGGTCCAAATCCTTCGGCAAACAGCCAGAGTCCCAGCAACAATACAGCAAACACCACACCGAGGGTGGCCTGCGGATGACCGATCAGTGCCAGCGAAATCAACGCGATAAACTGCAGCGCAAAGCCGGCAATCGCTACATGCCGTGAAGGGAATTTCCAGGCCAGCCGCATGCCAAGCAAACCGCCGGTAAAAGCAAACAACGCATTCAGACCCAGCGAAGCGGAAATCGTCTCAAAGACGCCCGCCCCAAGGAACTGCGCCAGAATGGAGGGCAGGAAGAAAGCAATGGCAGTGTACTCAAACGAGATACAGACGTTCATCACTGCGCTGACGACGGTACGTTCCAGGTAAGGCTTCTGAAACAGTACGCGGATACGCACTTTCGGTGTCGCTTTAATAGTTTCGGCTTTAGCGGGCTGCTCCTCATGCGCAACAATGCCGTAGGAGTCACGCAGAATACGCACGGCACCGCTCAGATCGCCCTGATTAGCTGCCCACAGTGGTGA
The DNA here is from genome assembly GCF_041982285.1 of Pantoea sp. ANP04. NCBI lineage: Bacteria > Pseudomonadati > Pseudomonadota > Gammaproteobacteria > Enterobacterales > Erwiniaceae > Pantoea > Pantoea sp. ANP04. The sequence goes on from NZ_JAUTYS010000015.1 coordinate 97,462, forward strand.
CTCATTCATAAACTTACTGCGCACCGCGATAATCAGCAGCGCCGGTACGGCGCCAAACAGCAGCGAGGCACGCCACAGCCAGTCGATGTGTTCAGCGGGCAGCAGGAAATAGAGTGCAAAAATAATAAAGAAGCAGACTGATGAGGCGGCATACCACATCGGACACCACGCCGCGAGCCGCGACGCTTTGTTTCCCTTGCCGGAGAATTTAGAGAACTCCGCCAGATAAGCCATGGCCACCGGCAGATCGATTCCTACTCCGACTCCCATCAGAAAGCGCGCTCCGATCAACACCCAGACATTGGGTGCCATGCCCGCAGCTATAGCCGAAACCACAAAGAACAGCATGTCCGCCATAAACACTGAGTAGCGGCCATATTTATCAGTCAGCCAGCCGCCGACCAGATTACCGACGATGGTGCCAATCATAATCGAAGAGGTCACCAGTCCGGTCAGGACTGGGGTTAAGCCAAACTCTTTCACTACATCGTCAATACCATAGGAGAGCGTGGTGAGATCGTAAGCGTCGAGAAACACGCCCCCCAGTGCCAGGAAAACGATCCAGCGGGCATAGCTATTTTTCTCTGTATGACTGTTGATAAGCCGGGCCACATCACTCACCGAACCAACCGGTGAGGAGTGAGGCGGCGGGGCGGTCAGGGTGTCGTCAATATTTAATGTACTCATCGTATCCTCGTTATTATATTCAGCAGGTAACGAGGGTTTTATAGGCATTTGCGGCCCAGCTAACAACCAACAAATAAAGATAACTATTTCAATATATTCAATAAGTTATTCACGAAAACTAATCACGACAAAAGCCGGATGAATAGCTGGATTCATCCGGTGAGAAGCAAAGCATTTGTGTTTTTAAAACCTGAAAATCACGGTTTACTGCCAGCCCATAAAGCGTGGGTTCAGGCGTGACACCAGGCACCGTCTCATCCCGACATTTCGGCGCTGTTTATCTGCTGTTCTGTGTCCGCGGTCCGACGATAACCGGCTCCGGGATGCGGCAAGGCCAGTCGTGGCCCCTGTCCAAACAACTTTTCACGCAGCGTGCCGGGCTGATAGTCCTGTTTGTAGACGCCACGCTTTTGCAGTTCCGGCACCAGCAATTCCACCACATCGGTGAAGGTTTCATGGGTCACGGCGTAGGCGAGGTTAAACCCGTCAACGTCGGTTTCTTCAATCCAGCTCTGCAATTCATCAGCCACGGTTTCGGCGCTGCCTGCCAGCAGCGGACCAAAGCCGCCAATGCCCACCCAGTCTGCCAGACCCTGCACCGTCCACTGCCGATGAGGATCGGCAGTAGAGAATGTCTCAACCGCCGACTGAATGGCATTGGTATGGAGATGCTTCAGTACCTGATCCGGCTGATACTGCCCGAAATCGATACCTGTCCAGCCCGAGATCAGCGCCAGCGCGCCTTCGTAACTGACATAGCTTTTGTACTCCTGCCATTTCGCCTGCGCCGCCAGGTCGGTTTCACCCACAATAACCGTCTGCAGATTGAAGATCAGTATTGAACGCGGATCGCGTCCTGCCTCTGCTGCCCTTTGTCGAATATCCGCTACGGTTTTCTTTAGCAGCACTTTTGACGGTGCCGCGACAAATACACATTCAGCATGCTCCGCTGCAAAGGCTTTACCGCGGCTGGAGGCGCCGGCCTGATAAAGCACCGGCGTGCGCTGCGGTGACGGCTCGCAAAGATGAATGCCCGGCACCTGGAAAAACGTGCCCTGATGATTAATCGGGTGGATTTTTTTAGGGTCGCTGAAAATTTGACGTTCACGATCGCGCAGGACAGCACCGTCTTCCCAGCTACCTTCCAGCAGCTTATAGATGACCTGCAGATACTCATCGGCATAGTCGTAGCGCGCATCGTGGTCGGTCTGAGCCTGATGCCCGATATTGCGCGCACCACTTTCCAGATAGGAGGTCACAATATTCCAGCCAATGCGACCTTTGGTCAGATGATCCAGGGTCGAGATCCGCCGCGCAAACGGGTAGGGATGTTCAAAGGAGAGCGAGGCAGTCAGGCCAAAGCCCAGGTGTTCCGTCACCATGGCCATCGGTGTGATCAACGCCAGCGGATCGTTTACCGGCACCTGCGTAGCCTGACGGATAGCGGCATGGTTATTACCGTTGAGCACGTCATAGACACCCAGCACGTCAGCAATAAACAGCCCATCAAACTTACCGCGCTCCAGCAGCCGCGCTAAATCGGTCCAGTACTCCAGGTCTTTGTACTGCCATGAGCGGTCACGGGGATGCGCCCACAAGCCGGGTGACTGATGACCGACACAGTTCATATCGAAAGCATTCAGGCGAATTTCACGTTGCGATGACATAGCGACTCCTGAGCGGATGCGGCAATCGCTTGCCGCCCACTATTAATAATGTGGTTTAAGGTCGGGGATTTAGTACGTCAGTGAGCCAGGACATCGCTCGCTGAGCGACAGCGGCGGGGTGCTAAGCAGTTGCCGTGCGACAGATTCAGCATGTTCCGCCACCTGCGGTAATCCCATCAGCTCGCCAAAACGACCCCGAGCGGCAGGCCCGGCGACGTAAAGACTGGAATTCGCTTCACCGTTAACATTCAGCGTCTGTGACAGCGCATTAACATGGATTCCCAGCGCCAGCGGATCGGGCTGAATCACGCCGTCACTCTGCAGCTGTCTCAACAGCGCGTTGCTGTTAAGCAAAGCGTTGTGCGCGGGGCCGGTGGTGACAATCACTTTCTCCACCTCGAGCATATGCGATTGCGCGCCACGCAGGCGCAGCGTCAGCCGGAGCGTTTCGCCACCCGATTCGGCTGCGATCAGGCGCGCCGCCAGCAACGACAGCTGACCGCTGGCCTGCTGCTGGCTGAGAACCTGGCTCACCTGCGGTGCAATCCGGTAGCGATGGACGTCCCATCAGGGGCGAAGATGATGCAGAAAGCGTTGCTGCTCGTGCAGCGACAGACTCTGCCAGATGCGCTGACCGTTACGGCGGATGTCATCCAGTACCAGCTGCCAGGGCAGATTCATCGCCGCCGCATTTCTGACTTCCTGACGCACCCGATGTAACCAACTGCGCGCGGTAGCAGTCTGCGGCTGACTGTAATCCAGCGTGTAGTTCTCTGAACTGCCACTGAGGTTTGCACGCGGAAGCTGTCCACGGCGGGAGAAAGCGGTGATCGCTCCACGATGCTTCTGACGATGTAGCGACGCCACCACATCTGACATCGTCAGACCTGACCCGATGATTGCGACCCGATCATCAGGGGCGACTTGTGCCAGCGCATCGCTCTGCCACGGATTAGCAATCAATCCCGGATGGTCCTGAAGCGACTTCAGCAGAACAGGAAGGTCCGGCGGTGGATGGCTGATCGCCAGCACGACCTGATCGGCCCGGATCTGCTGCCCTGAAGCCGTGGTCACCACCCCATTCTTAAAAGCGACCGCACTGTCACGAAGATGGTTAAGTTTTACTGGTGAGCGCTGCTGTTGAGACTCAAACTGCGCATTGACCCAGCGACCAAACTCACCACGTTGCGGATAGACGTTATCGTCATGCCAGAGTGCCTGCGGATCGGCGCTAAAAGCCGGTGATGCGCGATAGTCGCGGTCGAATGCGCCCTCGTCATCACCTGCCAGCTGCATTCTGGCGGCTGGCACATTAATGCGGTGAGCTGGATCGGTAGTGCCATATGCCACGCCCTGCGCAAGCTGCGCGCGCGGTTCAATGACCGTTACCTGCAATCCCGACTCACCCAGCCGGGCCAGATGGATCGCCAGCGCGGTACCGGTGAACCCACCGCCGATAATGACAATCTGCTGTTGTAACATACACAAGCCTTCTCTTCTTTTAACTGGCTAACTGGCACTGGCCTGTTTGTCAGGACGACGGTCACCGCCAATGGTTTCACCAAACGGACCTGTGTTCACGCTGCGCTGTTTCTTTTCGGTGTTGGCGGCCAGCGGCAATAGCGGCATCACCAGTTCAGCAAAGCGGTGTGCCTCTTCGAGATGCGGATAGCCCGAGAAAATAAAGTTCCCGATGCCCAGCGCCTGATACTCTCGGATGCGATCGGCAACCTGCTGCGGATTGCCCACCAGCGCGGTTCCGGCACCGCCGCGCACAAGACCGACGCCTGCCCAGAGATTAGGGGCGATGCGCAGGCTCTCTCGCGAGCCCTGATGTAATGCACTCATCCGTGCCTGTCCGGCTGAATCCATACGCGCAAAGATTTTCTGCGCGGCGGCGATAGTCTCTTCATCCAGATGAGAGATCAGCCGATCCGCAGCCGCCCAGGCCTCCTCTTCGGTTTCACGGACAATGACATGCAACCGGATGCCATAAGAGAGAGTACGGCCGCTCTCCTGCGCCCGTTGACGCACCATCGCCAGCTTTTCCGCCACCTGTTCAACCGGCTCGCCCCATGTCAGATAGGTGTCGATCTGATTCGCTGCAACATCGATTGCCGCATCCGACGATCCACCAAAATAGAGCGGCGGCCCCTTTTCCTGCACCGGCGGGAAGAGAATTTCTGCGCCTTCTACGCGGATATGCTCGCCCGCAAAGTCGACCTTCTCGCCTTTCATCAGGCGGGAGTAAACCTCAAGAAACTCCCGGGTCACTGTATAACGCTCTTCATGGCTCAGAAAGATACCGTCACCTTTGTTCTCCACCGGATCGCCACCTGTAACCACGTTAATCAGCAGACGTCCGCCGGATAGACGATCCAGCGTGGCCGCCATCCGCGCCGCCAGGCTCGGCGGTTGCAGACCAGGGCGAACCGCCACTAAATAGCGCAGCGTTTTGGTGACCGGCGCCAGGGCCGAGGCAACCAGCCATGAATCCTCGCAGCTTTTACCGGTCGGGATTAATACACCGTAGTAGCCCAGATTATCTGCCGCCAGCGCAATCTGCTGTAAATAGGGTAAATCAACCGCTCTGCCGCCTTCTGTGGTGCCCAGATAGCGCCCATCACCGTGGGTGGGCAGAAACCAGAAAAGGTTAAGATTTTCCTTTGTCGCATGGCTCATTAGCAGATTCCTTTATAACGATATTTGAATTTATTACATTGGGACTAACGCTTTGGTTATATCGCTATTTGCAGAATGTGTGCCAGTATGTATTTTGTTTTTTATCATTAAAATTCAATAGCTTATATCAAACAGGAATTGCGCTATCCTGCTGCATTTGCGGCAGATAAAGCTGCAGACTGCTGCAATGGCAACAACCCGGCTCGTTTCGCCCCCTCGTTTCCGCCACTGCCACGCGGTATGGTCATGGCTTTCCTGTTAATCCGGTAAACAAGATGCAGATATCCAGCCCTGAGTTAATTGATCCCGCATCGCGCGCCTTTAAAAGCGTACTGGATCAGCTCGCGCCTACCGATGCAACGGTATTGATCATCGGTGAAACCGGCACCGGCAAAGAGGTGATGGCGCGCTATCTGCATCATCATAGCGCCCGCAGCCGGCAGCCATTTCTGGCGGTCAATTGCGGGGCACTCACCGAGAGCCTGGCGGAGTCAGAGCTGTTCGGTCATGAGAAAGGGGCCTTTACCGGCGCGCAGGATCGCCATCGTGGCTGGTTTGAAGCAGCAGAAGGCGGCACGCTGCTGCTGGATGAAGTCGGTGAACTCAGTCCGTCGCTGCAGGTGAAGCTCCTGCGCGTACTACAGGAGCGCGAGATCACTCGCGTGGGCTCGTCTAAAGCGATAAAGGTCAATGTGCGGGTAATTGCGGCCACCAACCGGGATCTGGCTGTGGCGATTCGTGAACGGCGGTTCCGGGAAGACCTCTACTACCGTCTCAATGTCGCCAGCGTCACATTGCCGCCGCTGCGCCAGCGCTGCGAAGATATTCCGGTGCTGGCCAGTCATTTTCTGCAACTCTATGCGCGACGTCTGGGACGTCCTCAGTTACGGCTGAGTGAAGATGCTGTCGCCACGCTAATGGACTACAGCTGGCCGGGTAACATCCGTGAGCTGGAGAACACGCTGCACAATGCGGTGCTACTCAGCAGGACCTCGCTGGTCACGCCGCAACAGCTGCGGCTGAACGCCATTGCTGGCAGCGATTTACCCTCCGGAGAGGAGGCGCTCGACCAGTTTTTACGTCAGCAGATGCAGCAGAGTGAGACGCCACTCTATCCACGAGTGATCGCCGCGCTGGTAAAAAATGCGCTGGAACTCACGCAGGGTAATCAGTTACAGGCGGCCGCGCTGCTGGGCATCAGCCGTCATACACTGCGTACCCAGCTGGGGCATCTGGGTGTGATTAAACCCCGCCGTACCTCATTGCGTCAGCGCGAGGCCTCTCCTCATCATCAGCCTCAGCAGGAGCGTGAACTGCGTATCGGTTATCAGAAGTTTGGCAACCTTGGCATTCTGAAAGCGCGTCAGTCGCTGGAGCAGCAGCTGAGCGATCAGGGCGTCAGCGTGCTGTGGAGCGAGTTTCCAGCGGGTCCACAGCTCCTCCATGCGCTGAGCAATAAGGAGGTCGATTTCGGGACCACCGGCGAAGTTCCTCCCTTGTTTGCGCAAGCCAGCAACAGCCCGATGGTCTACGTCGCCTGGGAACCTGCCGCTCCGCAGAGCTTGGCGCTGCTGGTACCGACCAGTAGCCCGGTTCAGCAGATTGGCGATCTCAGAGGCAAACGCATCGCCGTGAATCGTGGTTCTAATGTCCACTATCTGCTGCTGCAAATCCTGGATGAGGCGGGATTAGCGCTGGATGAGGTGCGCATTGTCTATGCACCCCCCAAATATCCACTGACGCCCAGCGACCTCAGCGCGGTAGATGCCTGGATGATGTGGGATCCGCTCCTCAGTGATGCGGAGAACAGCGGACAGTTCAGGGTAATTGCGGATGGCACTGGCCGGGTCAATAATCATCAGTTTTACCTTGCCGAACGCGGATTTGCTGCGCAGTCGGGCGATCTGTTGCAGATCCTGCTCACCGCCCTGGAACAGACGGGCCGCTACATTGATGCACACCATACTGAAGCCGCCGCGTTGCTCTCCAGCGAACTCGGCATTTCTGCGACCTCACTAATGCACGCCTTAGCCCGGCGCAGCCATCAGACTCAGCGAATGAACCTGGCCATCATCCGGGAACAGCAAACCATCGCTGACCGCTTTTATGCGCTGGGGTTATTCAGTCGGGCCATTCGCGTACGCGAGTCAGTCTGGCATCCATAGCGTTTTTTTAGCTAAGCATCGAACATTTCCTCGCTAAGCGCTTCAATCTGCGTTTGTTATGTTGCGCTGACAACAAACAAACTCAGGAATGAGAGATGAAAAAAGTTTTATTCAGCGCAATGATTATTGCCGCCCAGGCGGGTTTTACATTTAACGCCCGGGCAGCTGCAGAGAAACCCGATACAGTGAATATCGGTTTTCAAAAAGCCAATATCTTCGCGCTGCTGAAGTATCGCGGCACGCTGGATCAGGAATTTAAGAAGCAGGGGATTGCGGTGCACTGGATTGAGTTCCCGGCCGGGCCGCAGATGCTGGAGGGCTTAAACATCGGCAGTATCGATCTGGCCGCCACCGGCGATGCGCCACCGACATTTGCCCAGGCCGCACAGGCCGATCTGGTTTATCTGGGACACTCGCCAGCTAACCCTAAAACCGAAGCGATTGTGGTGCCTGCAGACTCCCCGATTAAAAGCGTGGCGGATCTTAAAGGCAAGCGGGTGGCGCTGAATAAAGGCTCTGACGTTAACTATTTGTTGGTCACGGCGCTGGAGAAAGCAGGGCTGAGCTACAAGGACATTACACCCGTCTATCTGCCGCCTGCCGATGCGCGCGCGGCCTTCCAGCGTGGCGCGGTGGATGCCTGGGTCATCTGGGATCCTTACTACGCCGAAGTGGAAACCACCGCTAAAGCCCGGCTGATTAAAAATGCCGAGGGACTGGTGCCGCACTACACCTTCTATCTTGCCAGTCGCAAGTTCGCAGATACTTATCCTCAAATCGCCGCTCAGGTGGTGGATGAGCTGGACACGCTGAGCTCGTGGGCCAATCAGCATCATGAAGAGGCGGCTAAAATCATGTCCTCCTCAACCGGTCTGCCCCAGCCGATCTGGCAGCAGGCGCTGGCAAGGATGCCGTTTGGTGCAGAGCGGATGACGCCTGAAGTCTTTACGCAGCAGCAGGCACTGGCGGATACCTTTACCCGGATTGGTCTGTTGCCGGTGAAGGTAGATATCCGCAGCGCGACCTGGTCGCTGGATAAGAAGTAAGTAAGGGCCGGGCGTAGTTTGGGTTGAGCGAATTGAAGCCGGTGATTATGTCTGCTTGCCCTTTATATGCCGGCGGCGGATTCTGCGAAAATTACGAGAAAGGATTAACCGGTTAGGGTCTGACGGCAAATCCGGGTTCGGCTGATGCCGCCTATGGCTTTGCGGCGATGAGCGAATGAGTGGGGGACTGGCGGAGTGACATCGCGTTCCCTTTGCTGATTTTACCTGTCTGGTATTGCCGCCGGATGCATCAGAAAAGGAGGAAGACGACGTTATGCTTACAGACAAACATAGCCACGAGGATAACGCCATCACGTTGAATAGCCTTGTCGCATCAACTAAAACCACGGGCGGTATTGGTACGGCAGGCGTTTGTTGTTCCTCAGAAACCCGGAAGAGCAATCGATCCGGCTAAAGAAGGTAAAGTGCATTTCGATTAAGAATCGCCCAGCCGGGCATTTTGTTTAACATAATTAGTATTATGCGCATGACTAATTTCCTGAATCGCATCAGGTTTTCTAGTTTGATTTCTAACTATCGCAGCACCCGATATTGAGCAATCCTCATCAGTATTCTACCTTCAGAGAGCGTCTTTAACGCCTCACCTGTCACATCCATTAAACCAACCGGAGGCACGATGACCGACAGTCACAACCCCGCACCCTACAGCGGCACCCTGTTTTTTGATGTCAATGAGACCCTGCTGGATACCACTGAGCTGAACCGGGTTGTCGCGCAGCGACTCGGTGACCGACCGGAACGTGCTGAAGCCTGGTTTACCGCGCTATTACATCATTCACTCGTGGAGTCGGTGACCGGCAGCTGGCATAACTTTGGTGATATCGCCGAAGCAGTGCTGCAGATGACCGCCACACGCTATGGTATTACTCTGCCTGCAGACGCAACACCGCTGGCTGACATTATCGCAGCCATGCCAGCCCACCCTGATGTCGCCGCAGGACTGAGTGCTCTGCAGCAACAGGGATTTACACTGGTCGCGCTGACCAACTCTTCTGCGGCACTGGCCGAAAAGCAGCTCAGTTCTGCCGGACTGGCTCGGCTGTTCACGCGCATTCTCAGCGTGGAACAGGTTCAGGTTTATAAGCCCGATCTGAAAGTGTATCAGTGGGCAATGCAGGAAATGGATCAGCCTGCATCACAGTGCATGATGGTGGCCGCTCATGGCTGGGATGTGGGTGGAGCAAAACGCGCAGGAATGAAAACCGCATTTGTTACCCGCAAAGGACAGGCACTTTACCCGCTGGCACCTGCACCGGATTTGATTGTCAGCGATATAGGTGCGCTGGCCACAAAACTTAAACCGCTCTGCTAAATGCAGTGCTCAGCGACCTCACATGACACCTGAATACTTAGTCTGTGTGGGTCTCAAACGCTGACCTGACCGCTTCCACAATCCGTTGTGCAGTAGTTGTATCGTCCAGCAGCGGGAACGTTTTTTTGAGCTTGCCAGAAATCTGCCAGCCATTTTCTTTCAGCGAACGGATAATACGACTGGCGTCCTGATCAGGCATCTCAACGACCTCCTTCAGCTGCTGTTGAGCGCGCTGAAATATCACCAATACGCGCGCTTCATCAGCCATTTCAGTCCGGACCGTGTGCTCGATGACTCTGCAGGTATAGAGCACATGCTCGGTTAAGTCGGGATAACGCCAGGCGAAACGGGCATCCTCATACTCGGTGAAAGTGAAATTACTCCGCGTGCCATCTTCATAGGTTTTCAACTCGCCAAACCGATAGCAGCCTGCATAGCGCCGCATTAGCCGTTTAGAAAATACGTCCAGCGTGCGATCGTAACCGACCCGAAAATCCATCGAACTGGTAATGGTGGCTGAAACAGGCAGGATCACGCCATCCGGTATCGCTCCATCACGAATCAGTGTGTCATTGATTAAAAAACGGTGGATGCGGCCATTGCCGTCGCGCATCGGATGGATATAGACAAAGCCAAACGCGATAACCCCCGCACGAGCCAGTGGTGCGGCACCCCGCGTAGCCTGCTCAAAGGCTTTAAGCCCATTCATAAAGCGCGGAACGTCATCATAGTGTGGTGCAATATAGTGGACGATATCTTCACGCATGGTCGACTGTCCGACAAACACGGGCGAACGTCGCAGCCCCAATCCCAGCGCATCCTGCCCGAGAATGCCCTGCTGTATGGTATGCAGGCTGGCATCGCTGAGTGGATCCTCAAGCTGGCCGCAATACTGCGCGATAACGTGGGCAAATCGTTGAATACGATCGCCCTGGTCCGCCTCTTTCTCAATCAGGAAACTGGCACGTGACTCTTTAAATGTCAGCCAGCTGGCGGTGCGCATCAGAATATCCGCGCCAAAGGTGTTATCCAGATCATGCAAAGCATCGTTGAGATCGAACGTGAGCGCCTGCTCAATGGCTGCGGTTCTGCGTACCAGTGGGCAGAAATCAGCGGATCCTGGCAGATTATTATTGATGCGCCAGCGCCTGTTACGGTTCACGGTCGTTCGGGTCAGATACGCTTTGGATGAAATCGCCTCAACATAGCCTCCGTTGGTGACGTCCGGTACCTGTAAGGTATTACCAGTCAGCCATTCATAGAGAAAGCCGGCCCGTCGCGCATACTGTCCGAACGGTTCCTGCCGACACCACGCTTCCAAAGGTTGTGGTCCGATGGTCGTAAACAGGCGTGCGAAAAACTCCAGATGGATCTCTTCGTACTTGAGACCAAAGGCAAAGTGACCCGCAAAATCATCTTCCGGCTGATAGCCTGGTGGATAATGATTTTCTACCTGTCCCTGGCCCTCATGATGTGAGCGTACGGTTCCGATAGCTGACTTTACGCGTAAGGGCTGCGCCAGTTTGATAGCATAACGTTCGCACAGTGCGCTAAAGCCAACCAGCATGTCGAATCCTTTATCCGTCGCCCGAAAACGATAACAAAATGGATCTTTATCATGAAAACGCTAAAAAATCCATCATGACGGCATTAACTACCGCCCGGAAACGTTAATAAAAACGGTGTTCATTGCGGAAATGGTAAAAGAAGAAATGTTCAGGGCTTAACAACAATGCACAGTAGCCCGATTACAATAATCACCACACCGGCTAAGCTGCGCCAGCTAAATGCTTCGTGAAATACCGGTAAGCAAACCGCCACCAGCCAGACCAGCACGTAACTCAGGCTGAGCAGTGGATAGACCCGATTAAGCGGAAAATAGTGCAGCGCCCGAATCCAGCAGAGCATGGAAACAGCATAAGCTCCCAACCCGGCCAGCAGCAACAAGGCAGGCAGTATGGCAACTGTTGGCAGCGACGTCAGGCTACTGACATCGGGCAGGCGCGGCATCGCCCAGCGCATCATCAGCTGTGCCGCTGAGACCAGCAGCACGCTGCACGTAACCCATCCATATCCTTTCATAGCTGGCTCGCCATTAGCGCGACGCCCGTCACCACCAGCAGCGTGCCTGCAATCTGACGAAGCGTTAGCCGTTCGCGCCACAAAATGCGTCCGGCCAGCGCAACGAAGATGAAATTAAGGCTCAGCATGGGATACGCCTGGCTGACGGGCACCCGCTGCAGCACCAGCAGCCAGAGGAGCATCGCGATACCCAACAGCAGCACGCTTACGCCAATCCAGCTTAAGCGGATGCGGCCTGATACCGCGTGGGTCGCCTGTTTCTGACACAGCTGCGCGCTGCAGCTGAGCAGACTCACCAGCACAATCAGCAGCAGCATTTACTTCATCTGACCGTAATAAAGGCAGACAAGCCTGCCCTGGCGATAGACCGCATCCGGAACCGGCACATCCTCGCCGATATCACTGTGTGGGGAATCAACCAGTAACAGCAGGGACACGCTTCCCATACGGCGATGATCGGCAAGCCAGCCGCCAAAATCCGCCTGAGAGACAAAGCGGGATTGCGCATCCGGGTAGCTCAGCCCATATTGCAGCTCACCTTTATTATCATAGAAGCCGATATCACTGCGTTGCAGGTGCCAGGCTGCGGCAGATGCCACGCCCGGATTGTCCGCCAGAATAAAATGACTGGATGCCAGACGCTCGCTGATCACAGAGACAAAGTGTTGCGGCTGTTTGGCATCACGGATTTTATCCGGGATAGCTGAGCCAATAAACAGAGCGACCCCCAGCGGGCAAAGCGCGGCCACCAGCCAGCGGCGTTGTGAAAATCGGCAGCTGTATGCGCCCGCCAGTCCCCAGATGAGAAACGCCAGCGCTCCCAGTCCCAGCTTCAGCATCTCATGAGTGGCAAACAGGGGGTGATGCGTTACGCTCCAGGGCGCGAGTACCAATAGCACGGTTGCCAGCGTGAGGATGCCGAAAATCAGGTTGATCCAGCCATTAACGGTTAATGCGCGCCCTGCCCGCTGCGCCGCGTTCAGCCCATAATGGGCCATCAACAGCGACAGCGGCACAAAACAGGGCAGGATATAGGTTGGCAGTTTGCCTTTTGCCAGACTGAAAAACAGCAGCGGCATCACCGTCCAGCTCAGCAGATACAGTGCGCCGGGATTCTGCTGACGCTCGCGCCAGCCGGTCATCAGTGCACCCGGTAACAGCGCCAGCCACGGTAGTGTTCCCAGCAGCAGAACCGGCAGGTAGTACCAGAAAGGGGCTTTGTGCTGTGCATTCTCTTCTGCAAAGCGCTGAATATGCTCAACCCAGAAGAAGTAGTGCCAGAAATCAGGGGCCTGATGATAGATCGCCAGCGCCCAGGGTGCACTGATTGCTGCGGCAGAGAGAATCGCCAGCGGCCCGAAGCAAAGCAGCTCAGGTATTCTCTTTCGCCAGATCACCCATGGCAGAATCGCCAGCACCGGTAGCGCCAGTGCCAGAAATCCTTTGGTCATGAATCCCATGCCGCAGGCGAGACCCAGCAGCAGATAGCCGCCCGCGCGCCCGGCGCGCCCGCTGGCCTCCGTCGCCAGCCAGAAGCTGCACATTGCAGCCGCCAGCCAGAGCATCAGCATCGGATCGAGCACGGCATAGGTGCCAACGCCATAAACCAGCAGTGAACTCAGGAAAATCAGAGAACCCACAGCAGCGGTGCGGACCGAACCAAACATCCGCCGGCCGAGCCAGAAGATCAACGCGGCGGTTATCGCTGTTGAGAATATTGATCCTGCCCGTACACCAAAATTGTTATGGCCGAACAGCCATTGGCCCAGTGAGTTTATCCAGTAACCCGCAATCGGTTTTTCAAAATAGCGAAGACCGAAGAAGTGTGGTGTCACCCAGTTACCGGTTGCCAGCATCTCCCGGCTGATCTCTGCGTAACGTGTCTCATCCGGTTGCCAGAGGTCGCGGAACATCGGCGGCAGAAGGTAATAGAGAATGAAAAAGCTAAAAAAAATGAGCCACTTCGTGTTCTTATGTATCCGCACTAGTTCGCCTCTTTAGTCAGTTTCTGGCAGCCCAGCCACCCTTCCCGTCCGGGAATTTCACCTCTGACGATCCTTCCCACGGGTAAGGTGGTCAGGTCGTCGGGCAATAGCTCGCTTAACGGACAGAACTGAATGCCATTACGGGTTGCTGCATTCAGCAATTTGTCGAAGTCTGGTAAGCCAATAATCCCCTCCACTTCGGCATGCACGGTATAGACAGCGCCATCATCAGAAGCGAGCATTTTCGCCAGAATGTAATCGTTATAGCCTTCTGCGCTGACCTCACGGCCAACCACTTCATCCCATGTGGGTAACGTCACCGGAATCTGTACAGTGCCGATCTGGCCATCTGGCAGTATGGGCCTGAATGGCCCGCTGCCGCGGCAGTCACTGTTGTAGTGAAAGCCAAAATCCTGTTTGGCGGCAACGACCCGACCATCAGCACGCCAGCCTGCAACGGCCGAACAGCTGACAGGATGACCAAGGATCTCACTGAGCGTTTCGGTGCCGCGTGCTATCTGCTCAACCAGTTTATCCTGCGGCCAGACACCCGCCCAGGTCTGCCAGGCAAAGTGGTCCCAGGCATGCAGACCGACTTCATGCTGGCGTGTGGCATCCTGCATAATGTTCCGCAGGCCACGTCCCATCTGCTTTCCCGGCCAGGCCGTTCCGGCGAGCAGAATGTCCCAGCCATATAGTGATGCGGCGCGGGAGCGCAGCATCTTCATGAGAAACGCCGGTTTCACCAGCCGCCAGAGATGGCGGCCCATGTTGTCCGGTCCCACGCTGAAGAAAAAGCTGGCCCGCACTGCGTGACGCTGGAAGAGCTCAAGCAGCGCCGGCACACCCTGCTTCGTGCCGCGCCAGGTATCTACGTCAATCCGCAGACCGATCTTCTTCATCACTTATCAGCCTGTTGCTCAACGGTACGCAGGAAGAAATCGAGCGTGTTGTCGATAGTGACATCCATCGTGACGGTTGGCGTCCAGCCAAGTAGGCGACGCGCATTGCGGATAGCCGGTTTGCGGTGCTCCACATCCTGATAGCCTTTACCGTAGTAACTGCTGCTTTCCACTTCGCGGAAACCGGCAAACGGCGGGAACTGGCTGCGCAGCGGGTGACGCTCGAAGCTGGCCAGCAACTGCTCCGCGAGTTCTTTGATACTGGCTTCATTGTCCGGATTACCGATGTTGATGATCTGACCATCACAATTCTGCTGCTTGTTTTCGATAATGCGGAACAATGCTTCCACACCATCCTGAATATCGGTAAAGCAGCGCTTTTGTTTGCCGCCGTCGATCAACTTAATCGGTGAACCTTCAACCAGATTGAGGATAAGTTGCGTGATCGCGCGAGAACTGCCGATGCGTGCTGCGTTGAGGTTATCCAGACGCGGTCCCATCCAGTTGAACGGACGGAACAGGGTAAAACGCAGCCCCTCTTTTTCGCCATAAGCCCAGATCACACGGTCCAGCAGCTGTTTCGATACCGAATAAATCCAGCGCTGTTTGTTGATCGGCCCGACCACCAGATTCGAGCTATCCTCATCAAAGCTGGCATCAGTACACATGCCATAGACTTCAGAGGTGGATGGGAAAATAATGCGCTTCTGATACTTCACGCAGTCACGGATGATTTTCAGGTTCTCTTCGAAATCGAGCTCAAAGACGCGCAGCGGATTACGGGTGTATTCAATCGGCGTAGCGATCGCCACCAGCGGCAGGATGACATCACATTTTTTGATGTGATACTCAATCCATTCGGAATGAATAGCGATATCCCCTTCAACAAAATGGAAGCGCGGATGTTCCAGGAAGCGGCTGATGGCGTCTGAGCTGATATCAAGACCATAGACTTCAAAATGCTCATCCTGCAATAAACGCTCGGTGAGATGATTACCAATAAAGCCGTTAACCCCGAGGATGAGCACGCGTGTACGACGTTGCAGCGCCGACTGCGGTTTTGAATAGAGCAGTGCGCCAGGCACCATGCCCAGGCTTTGCGCCAGCTGGCTGCCATTCATGTAAACGCCATGCTCGGACTGTCCGGTCAGAATTTCCAGTGCACCCTCACCACAGGCGATCAGGAATGGCTGCTTAGAAATCACCGTACCTGGCTTCGCCTGATGCGAGTGCGTATGAACCCGGCTCTTCCAGACGATAAATTTAACCGAACCGGCGAAGGCGAAGGCGCCTGGCCACGGATCGGTAACCGCTCTGACCAGATTGTGAATCTTCTCTGCGGGTTGATTCCAGTCGATGCGGCCATCTTCGGCCGTGCGACGGCCAACACAGGTCGCCTGACTCTCATCCTGTGGCGTCTCACTGACCTCACCCGTGCGCAGGCGAGGTAAGACGTCGTTAAGTAACTGCTCTGCAGCCTGGGTCAGTTTACGATGCAGCGTCAGCGCGTTGTCTGCATCCTCAATGGCCACCTTCTGCTGCGCCAGAATATTACCGGCATCCGCACGCTTCACCATGCGATGTAACGTAACGCCGGTTTCCGTCTCACCGTTGACCAGCGCCCAGTTGAGTGGCGCCCGACCGCGGTATTTTGGCAGCAGTGAACCGTGCAGGTTAAAAGCCCCCTTTTCAGCGCATTGCAGGATTTCATCGCTCAGCAGATGGCGATAGTAGAAGGAGAAGATCATTTCTGGCGCCATGGTGCGGATGCGGTCAAGCCAGATTGGGTGATTCGCCTCGTCCGGTGCATAGACCGGAATGCCGTGCTCTGCCGCCAGACGCGCGACTGAGCCGAAAAAGTGATTTTCGGTAGCCACATCGTTGTGCGTAAAAATGGCGGTGATCTCATAGCCTGCGCTAAGCAGTGCATTGATGCCGACACAGCCCAGATCGTGATAGGCGAAAACAACGGTCTTCATGATTGAGTATCCTGTACTGAAGGCTCTTCAGGAGCCTGAACAATGCGTTGAACGAAATAGCGCGGACGCGCCCGAACGTCGTTATAAATTCGCCCGATATACTCCCCGAGCAGTCCCATACCCACAAACTGGGCACCGATAAACATGAACAGCACGGCGAACAGGACGAAAACACCATCTCCCGCCCATGCCGCACCGAAAAAGAGTCGCAATACGATAAGCACCAGCGAGAAAGCGAAGCCGGAGAGTGCAATCAGGCTGCCTACTACGCTGAGCAATCGCAGCGGCGTGGTGGTCAGGCAGGTCACCAGGTCGTACATCAGATTGATCAGGCGCATAAAGCTGTATTTCGAATCGCCAAAGGCCCGCTCAGCGTGGAGCACCGGCAGTTCAATGGTGTTTCGGGCAAAGGTGTTGGCCAGAATCGGAATGAACGTACTGCGTTCGTGACAATTGAGCATCGCCTCGACGATATGGCGCCGATAGGCACGCAACATACAGCCGTAATCGCCCATCGCTTTGCCGGTGACCCGCTGAATCAGGTGGTTGAGCGTGCGCGAGGCCTTGCGACGGAACCAGGTATCCTGACGCTGCTGGCGGACTGTACCCACCACGTCATAACCCTGACGCGCAGCTTCAACCAGTCGCGGGATCTCTTCCGGAGGGTTCTGCAGATCGGCATCCAGTGTCACAATCAGATCGCCACGGACCTGGCTGAATCCGGCCATAATGGCGGAGTGCTGACCGTAGTTGCGATTGAGCAGTACGCCCGTTATGCGGCTGCCGGGAATGATGGCAGCCTGTTCAATCAGTTCGGCTGAGCGGTCACTGCTGCCGTCATCAACCAGCAGAATTTCATACTCAATTTCAATGGCGTCACATGCCGCGCTGGTCCGCTGCAGCAACTCCGGCAGGCTTTCCTGTTCGTTATAGACCGGGATGACCACGGAGAGCATATTGATCGGTTTGATATCGCGCATTTCAGGCTCCGGCAATGTCATGTAAAGCCTGAATCACACGCTCGATATCCTGATCCGTCATTGACGGAAACAGCGGAATCGAACACATCTGCTGGCTATTCAGTTCACTGGCAGGTAAACGTAAATCGGGATAGTGTTCGCGATAATATTTGTGGGTATGCGCCGCACGGAAATGCAATCCGCTGCCTATATCCCGCGACTTCAGTGCCTGCATAAAGGCATCACGCGTCAGGCCGCAGCGCTGCTCATCAATGCGAATAATGAACAGGTGCCACGCGTGCTGATGTGGCCAGGCAGGCAGTGACAATGGCGTGAACGGCAGCGTTTGCAGCGCTTCCAGATAGCGCTCAGCTATCTCACGGCGGCGAGCAATAAAACCGGGTAGCTTCTGTAACTGCACCAGCGCAATGGCTGCGCTGATATCAGGCAGATTATATTTAAAGCCCGGCATCATCACTTCTGCCTGTGGCAGACGCCCCTTGGTCTGGCGATCAAAAGCATCAACCGCCAGGCCATGAAACTTGAGGCTGCGAATACGATCGGCGAGAGCAGCGTCATCGGTCACCACCAGGCCGCCTTCCGCACAGGTGATATTCTTGATGGCGTGGAAAGAGAAAATAGCCGTGCCGCGATGCCCGATTGGCTTCTCGTGATAAGTCGTGCCCACCGCGTGAGCCGCATCTTCAATAATGGCGATGCCATGCTGCTCAGCAAGCTGATAGATTGGCGTGAGATCGGCGGGAGCACCAGCGTAATGCACCGGAATAATCGCGCGGGTACGTGAGGTAATCGCCTGAGCTATGAGTTCCGGCGTCACCATCAGGTTGTCAGGATCGACATCAATCATCACCGGCGTGGCGCCCAGCAGCGTGATCAGGTTCAGAGTGGAGACCCAGGTCATGGACGGCGTAATGACCTCATCGCCAGGCCCGATTCCCATCGCCATCAGCGTTACATGCATCCCCGCTGTGGCAGAACTCACCGCAATGGCGTGCTGGTTGCCAGTCAGTTGTACAAAAGCCTGCTCCAGTTCCGCGCATTTAGCGCCTGTTGTTATCCACCCAGAGTCAAATACCGCTTTAACAGCAGCCAGCTCTTCATCACCAAATGAAGGGCGGGAAAATGGCAAAAAATCCATGCTAAAACTCCTGCAGATCAAACTCATTAGCTGTCGCGCGTTGTTAATCAGACACAACGCCGGCAAAAGAATTGAAATAGCGAATTATCAACATCCGGTTATGGCGTTATCGACACCTTATTTTCCCATTCTGGAATTGAGGTTACCGGACTGCTAATACAAACTAACGTATGAAACTTAACTGAACATTAAATGAATAGTGTTCATTGCAATAAAATGAATGAAGAGTGAGTTAAGGTTTTACGAAAAAGTTCACATTTAAGTTAATAATAATGACTCCGCTCTCAATTTTTGATTTATTGATGTTTTGTTTAAGATCGCAAGGGCTGCCACTTCTCAGATCATAAACCCACCCACCAGAGAAGCAATATCTGAGATTCAATACAACTAAATGATTTTACTGAAAATAAATCCAGACACACCAGGCAACTCCTGATCAAATCAGTATCCTGTTAATTTCACCGAAAACATCCGCCGATAAAAGCGTCTTAATGTATTCTTAATATTGTTCGTTATTAATGTTCAGCCCTAACAATAATTATTACACTTTGGTGAAACTAAGGTGACAGTCAGTTAATATTTGTCAGATTACCTGTGCCTGAAGGGTGAAAACAGTGCTAAAAAAATCGAATAAGATCGTGGTTTGAGGCGTTAACGTCTGGTCTGCCTAAAAAAGAGAAAATTGTGATGATGCGTGTCGCCTGTTTATGCACCCTGTTCGCCCTGCTCAGTCCGGTACTTTACGCCGCGCCAGTAACCTATACCATAACACCTGATAAAACATCGATTGGCCTCTCATGGCGTGCCTTTGGTCACGATTTTTCGCAAGCCAGACTACAGGGTGTGTCTGGCACGGTGACACTTAATCCGGATGAAGACCATGACGATCGTATCGAAGTGAATATTCCAGTGGGCACACTGGTGGCATCGAACAGTCTGTTGACCTGGCAATTGAAAAGCGATCTCTTTTTTGATGCGGAGCGTTACCCGCAGATTCACTTTGTGAGCAGTCGTGTTGCCTCACTGGGTGAGGGTAACTACCGTATTTTTGGCGTGCTAACGGTTAAAAATGTCAGCCGGTCAGTGGTGATGCAGGCCTCACTGGACAGTGGTAAAACAATTGATCCGGCGTCACGCTCTCTGGCGCTGCATGCCTCCACCGCGATATCCCGCTCTGCCTTTGGAATGGATCGATTGGTTGGAGTGGTTGATGATCGGGTAAACATTGCGCTGATTATTGCCGCACAGGCCAGATAATCGCTGTTGAAGCAAGCGCTCAGGGACAGACTTTTTTAACTGAGCGTGGTCACCAATGTTTCAGCGATGGCAGCCAACTGAGCAGAGGGATTACGCCCTATCAACACATACTGATAGCCACCGCGCTTCCACCAGGCCAGCTGCATGCCGTGGCGCTGTTCCTGAGTAATCGGGTTCGAATCCTGTGGTGCAGGCGAGATACAGAGCGCCATCGGACCATAATCAGCATGCAGCCAGGCGATCTGTGCAATCGACGTTCGTTCGTAACGCAGGATCCGCACCATTTTCAGTTCAGCGCCTGGCAGGCGAAGTTGCTGCGGGTGCAGCTCCAGTCCTAAATCCAGCCGTGTACGGTCGAGACCTCTCTGCAGCATTGCGGCGTCATTGGGGGTATCGGCCAGCGTTTCAGCACTGTAAAGCGACATATAGCGCGCCTCCAGATCGCGGATATTCTGACTTTCATCCTTCCCATCATCTGAGGGTCTTGCCAGAAAACCAATGCCGCTGCCCACCAGTAAAAAGCTGACCGATGCGGCAATAAGCGCGCGACGACTATACCCGGTGGCCACCTCGGGTGCCGGAATGGTCGCCAGGCGCTGGGCCATTCTGGCCTGTGGTGCCTGTTCGAGTAGCGGCGAAAAAGCCTGTTCAAAATCGAGACTGGTGTGCTGAAAATGCGCAACCCGCTCGACCAGTTCAGCATCCTCATCCATCGCCTGTTCAAACTGCGCAGCTTCTCGCGGCGTCATCTCACCATCCAGCCAGGCGACAATCGCCTCATCGCGCCACGGCGGCGTAAAAGTTTCCCTGTTCATCTCCGTTTCTCCTTCGGTGAGGGCGTGGTCGCCGGCTGTCTGGCTAGCGTGGCGCGAGCGGCGGCCAGACGGCTCATAATGGTGCCAACCGGGACAGCCAGCGTCTCTGCTGCCTCCTGATAGGTTAGTCCTTCCACGTAAACCAGAAACAGCGCATTTCGCTGTGCCTCGGGTAAGGCGTTAACGTGTTGCATAATGCGCTGGAAATGGCGATTGTCGTCGCTGGTGGCGTGATTATCCGCGGCCAGCAGCGCATCGGGATCCACAAATCCCTGCCCCTGCCGCACTTTTCGTGCGCGTAAATCGCTAACCCAGATGGAATGGAGGATGGAAAACAGCCATCGATCAATACGCGTGCCCGGCATGAACTGCGCGCTGCGTTCCAGCGCGCGCACGCAGGTTGACTGTACCAGCTCTTCTGCCATGTCACGGTTGTGTGACAACACATAGCCATAACGCCAGAGCCGCGTCAGATGTTCCGCAAGGTGCTGACGGATGTCACTGTGAGTGATTTTTCGCTCCTCCCTGCCGCATCAGACCTCAGGATGGCCATTGATCGCGGCTTGCAGATCGCGGTACTCCTCGCAATCTGTACCACAAATCCCGGCAATGGTTTTTAACTGTTCGCGAGCCAAATCGGGACGCCCTTTAATCATCCAGGCTTCGCCCAGATATTCACGCACTTTAGCGTAACGAGGATCAAGCGCAATGGCGCGCTGATAATAGCCAATACCCTCGTCGGTACGCCCCAGCTTGCGGGTGGCATAACCACGGTAGTTCCAGGCTTCGCGCGTATCCTGATTTTTCAGTGTATCCAGCAGGTTCAGCGCCGCCTGATATTCGCCCTTTTTTGCCAGATGATAGGCATAGCGCGTTTTATCATCGTCACTCAACTTGCTGGTTTTTTCGGGCACACAGCTTTTCGTATGACTGTCATAGACCTGACCTTTTGGACAGTCGGGCGTTTTTTTATCACTGTCATTATCACCCATCGCCATACTCAGCGGAGAGTGCAGCATCAGCAATAGAGCCGGAACAGCAAGCAGAGAAATACCAGAACGCGTTGTCATAATTTATCCTTATAGGGTCTGTGAGGCAGGCAATAAAGTCCGCCGGATGCAGTCCGCTATCGCGGCGCTGTACGGTAAACACCTCAGCGCCGGTTTCTATTCGATAAAAATAAAATTATTTTTTATCAGCCTGCCATGCCTGATCAAATCAGCAGTTTTTCCACCTGGCAAAAGCGCCCTTCTGCCAGCGAAATTACGGCGGCTTCCGCAATTGCCTGTGCTTTCAGACCATCCTCAAGGTTCGGCAGATCGTCAATCTGCTCACCATTCAGCGAGCGGATAAACGCATCCAGATGGGCATAGTAAGTGGGCTGCACCCGGCTAAACCAGTCGGGTAGCAGCCCCGGCTGCAGAATCTGCGCACTCTGATAGCAGCTGACTCCCCGCTGTGGCTGAGAAGCCGATTCGAGCATCCCGAGCGGTCCCATCACACTGATACGTTCATCGTAGCCATAACCAGTGCGGCGAGCATTGTCCAGCTGTGCCAGCGCCCCGCCGTGCAGCCGCAATAGCAACGTGCTGGTATCCACATCGTCAAATTCGCTGATCGCGGGTAACGCCAGCGCTGCCCCCATAGCAGCAACCTCCGTGACCTCATCTTCAGTCAGCCAGCGCAGCAGGTCAAAAAAGTGGATAGCCTGATCGCGCATCTGGCCACCGGAAGCTTTCAGATAACTCAGCGGCGGCATGGCCGAAGAGCGGCAGACCATTTGTATCAGTTCTGCCGGCCCAATCCGCCCCAGGCGGAGTTGCTGTTTAAGCTGCTGATGACTGACATCGAAACGGCGATTAAACCCCACAGTGACTGGTACGTTGTAAGGGAGGACATTAGCCACAGCTGAGCGTGCACGCTCAAGAGAGAGATCGATCGGTTTTTCACAGTAGATTGCTTTACCGGCACGGGCGGCGGTTTCCAGCAAATCGGCATGAGTCGGCGTTGCGCTGGCGATTAACACCATATCGATCTCTGCATCATTGATCGCCTCACTCACGGATGCTGCACGGGTCGAAAAGCGCGTCGCGAACGCGTCAGCGCGTGCAGGTTCTGCATCGGCCACCCAAACCAGTTCAACCTCAGGATGCGCCTGAAGATTCGTGGCATGAACTTCGCCAATAAAGCCACATCCCAACAGGGCAACACGTTGCTTTTTATTCATTTTGAACTCCGTCATAGTCCAGCAGAAAGCTGAACCAGCAGGATAACGCGGCGTCTTAAACTCATCGCATGGTGTTTTGAGGTGTTTACCTCAAAGGAGCAGACATGTCGCTGAAAGACGTTGCCCTAAGGGCAGGGGTTGGGCTGGCAACCGTGGTTCGGGTGCTCAATGAATGTTTCAGAAAGATTGGCACCCCTGTTAAACAGACCTCAAAACTGACATTTTTATAAAAATTAAAATATAAATCTATTTAGGATTCATTTGGCATTTTAATAGTTTACCCCGCTCAAGAGTTGTTATCATCACAGCGAATATGGAACGCAGTCATGCCGAAACAAAAGCCGAAGCAACATAGTTGCTCTGAAACCGACAACGGGGCACCCTGCAGAACGTTTTAGCATTCAGATACTGATGGCAGGATAGTCCTGCATTTTTCCTGCACCCATTACGGTGCCTGACTAATCAATGAGAGTTTGCTTTGGAACACTATTTATCCCCGGTGCGCACCACCAAAGAGAGAGTGCTGCACGCGGTTGTTTTCGAAGTTGCTGCCAATGTGCTGGTATTCATTATCCTGATGATTTGGGCCTCAGCTGCCCCCGCACAATCGGCACTGTTGACGATCGTCTCATCAACGCTGGCAATGGGATGGAACTACCTGTTCAATCTGATGTTTGACAGCATCCAGCTCCGAACAGGATTTAAAAAAGACTGGCGAATGAGATGCCTCCATGCCGTTTTGTTTGAGGCTGGACTGTTAGTGGTGCTGATACCTTTTGCAGCATGGTGGCTGAATATTACGCTACTCGCAGCGCTGAAACTGGAATGCGGGCTGGTGCTGTTTTTTCTGGTCTATGCTTACCTGTTTAATCTGATTTGGGATTACGCTAGTGCTGCTCGTAAAAAGAACAGTTAAATTAATTTCAGATAGCACAATGAATAAATCCTTTTATCTGAACAAATTAAACAAACTTTCTTCTTTCGAAATTTTTAGCATCCCGAAATTTAGATATGCAGAAATAAATTATAAACATAACTTTTCTTTCAGCGAAAAAACACATCAAAAAAACAGGATAATAACGAAAGAGACCTGCAGAAAAGTGCGTCCAGAAACAGGAATCGGAGTGTGTTGTTCCGTTAATTTGTTAAGATTTTTTAATTGCACACCCTGTAAAAAAACTCATAAAAAAATTATTTTCAGCGACTGCACTTAATAAAAAAATTTAGCCACATTTCCTTTGACAGGAATGAGGCCAGAAACGTTAATCATTCCAGTTGAAAAGAAAACTCATTGAATAACGGAACGGTAATTAATAAATATTCATGATAAAACCAGGCAAAACTATTTATAATACAATACAGTTAAGCATCATCATGCTGACTATTGAATAATCCAGGAACTATTTAGAATGATCACGATGAAATAACGCCCACTGCTTAATCTTTTCTCCTGATGGCAAAACGCAATAGAGCGCACTGCTGCTGGATGATGCCTCTTGCACCAGCTTTCCACCGCGCTGAAGACACCACTCGCTGGCGGGATTACGCATTATCAGGCGCTGTGGTTCAGCATTGTGAGACGTGCAGCCACTCATTTGCACGGTAGCCAGCATCAGAGAACAGATTGCTATTTTATTGGCGACTTCCATTTAACTCTCTCAACATTAATTTCAGGAAAAATCTTAATTAACAGGCTAATTCTCACATACTTTTGATTATTCTAAAAATGAAGTTGTTTAGGTATTTTCAGCATTCTGAAACGTGTATTAATTTTTATAACGATAGCATCTTCTCATTAAACTCTTTCATAACGATGTCATAAGTTTGTCACTCCTCTCAACCGACAAAAAAAGAACAACCGAACCACATCAAAAAGAGACATTGTCGATTAAGGCTCTGGGTTATCAATAATTCCTTTATAAAGCTCAAACACAGAAAGATCATTGATAAATGCGTTAAATTGCCTGTCACCGTTGAGTGAAAACTTTTTCATTACATTATACTTATGTGTGTAAACAGTTTTAACTGAAAGATTAAGATGCTTAGCTATTTGCCCGACATTATACCCTTTTTTTAAAAAACTCAGCACCTGCAACTGGACTATCGTCACACGTGCAAAAACACAGCCTGCGCAATATGACGGTAGAAAACCTTGTCTGTTTCCCTGATGACCGACCCAGAAGCGAATGATTTTCTCGTGAATATCCCGAATGGAATCATTGCGCGAAATAATAATAATAGAGTGATAGCATACAGGAAGTTGCTCAAGGGTGATGTCTTCTACATTGTCAGTGAACACTATTATAATGCTACCGGGCTTCCGAGCACGGTAAGCCGGCTGACACATATAAAGACGCCACTGAGCAGCATTAATGAGTATAAAATCGGCCAGGCCCAGACTTTGTGAACTGTCAGTTCGTAAAAACTCCACAGATGAATCAGATAGTAATGCCTCCTCAATTATTTTTGAGATGCCCAACCGAAAGAAGTAGTTTTCATTTGTACAAACAACTTTAAAATCCATTTTTTCCTTAAGCATCTCAAAAGTTAAAATAATCAGGTAAACTTGCCATTAACCAGGGTGAGTTCACCTTTCCCTTTCAATTCTTTCAGCACTCTGCAAATTGAGCTTTTTGAAAGATGTGAACTACTTTGAATCAGACAAAGTGCTGAAAATCGCTTTTTCAGGTGCGGTGGTAGCTTTTCCCAATGCCGGATTAAGGAAACCACTTCATCATAGGAATTATTTTTAGATAACTGTATATAGTTCATCAGGTCAGAATATTGGCCAGATAAAATAGACATAGCGTCATTGAAAAGGTCTTTCTCGAAGATCAGTTGCCAGAATAGATCGTAATCAATAAAACTGACTTTTCCATAATCAATCCTTTCCAGATAAACGGGAGGTTCATCGAGTGCTGGCGTAACGCCGACAACAAAGGGAGCCGATAAGACATTCAACACCTTATGATCGCCCTTTAACTTGAGTAAGAAATCACCATCAAGAATGAACATAATTCGGCGTAGATTATCTTTAGTAAGATGATAGCGACGCTTCCCACGCGAAATCTCATCTGGATTTGCAGCCTGGGTATATCCGGCTAATGCATCAATGACCCGCTCATGATTTTCGGTTACTCTAAACATAATAATTAACTCAATCTGACTAACACAAGGTTAGTGATTAGTAGAAAAATCAGTAAATATCATTACACCACTTAAATGCTTGTAAATTAGCAGACAAAAGCACACGTCAGAATTTTAACGAAGTAAATGATAGCGTTGTCGTTTTCTCAGGAAATCATAATCACCTGAGCATACAGGTTATCGATTCGTCATATCAGGCATACAAAAAAGCCTTACAGTGTTGAGATATAGCCAAAATTGAGAATAAAAATATTCAGCCATCATTGTGAAGTCCTGTATTGATAAAAAACAAAACATCCGTCAGGCTTAATTAGGACACACCGCTCCCAAAATGGACATTTAAATCCACAACAATCTAATAATTAGGTTTTTATTCTATTTTAATGCCTCAATATAGGTTAAAGCTCCAAAAGGAGATTTTGCACCCAGCACCCTATCTTACCTGCAGGTGTACATAGTGTAAGTTCTGCACTCTCTATTTTGGTAAGATCCGCTTTTGTCCTCGCATTGAAATCTTGATGGCAGAATGCATACCATCCGTATTATCAATACTCTGGCAAACGGGATTTTAAAAACCAAAAAAAACGCTCATCTGAACGCCTATACTTATTACCAATCGGGGATTTACGTTGCGCCTGAAAAATGGCATCAGAAAAATACCCGTAAGAGCATTCTATCTTACGGGTATAATTCCCACTAAAAACTGACGGGTTTAATACCGCTGGCAGGTAAATAAACTTGAAAGGGGACCACTTATAAGATAAGTATTCCGATTTAGCCGGGTGAAGTCCAGCTGCAAATAATTGGGGTCGAGTGTAATCTCAGCCAGCAAAATATTAAAGACATCGTCTGGTGTTGAATCATTCGTAGAAGTGATCATCTTTGTGATTTTATAACGGTATGTATCACTGTCTATTTTCCGGCCCTGACTTAACGCAATACGCCGATTAAGTCCTGTAATCTTATCATCAACTGTAACCTGACCATTTAATAACAGATATCCTGTATCAGAATCGATAAAACGCAGATCCTGTGTTACAGCAAACTCAATTCTACTCGCATCATGACGGCTTAGCTCGTAGCGACTGAATGCTGAGCAGCGGAAAGGCAGATCGTTAGCCCGGGATTTGAAAAAGTTAAATCCTGTAAAAATCACCAGTAAAAGTGCAGCCAGGGATATTGTCAGCGTGGCATTTCGTTTCAAGACGTTCTCCAGTCCAGATAATAGAAGTTGTCACAGGAAACGATATGACCACTACTGTTAAGATTGCATGCAGAGAGCATCGTTCTGCCATAATTAGTCGTCGTTAATGAGGTTTTTTTATCAAAATAGATACGGCGTCCTGGTATACAGGATTGATTATTTTCTTTCAGGATTTCTGTAATTTCTTTATTAAGTGATTTTTTTTCAAAAACATTGAGCCCTTGCAATATCACAGCTTCGCAGCCGCCTTCCAGTTTGATGGTACTCATAGAGTAACTCTTTTCATCAAAGCCAGACCCCGCGTAATACCAGAGAGAACTGCCCAGTAACACCAATATAATAATGAAAAAAATCATCTTACTGAAGTTGAGGAGCGGTTTTTTGACACTTACATCCTGATTAACAGACTCAGTTAATAGAGTGTGGATTTTCTCCACTGAACCAGAATCTTCAGCGTTCACCTCATCCGTTTGGGCATCTGTCACATCCGTAGCCTGTGGGCTTTCACGTTCAATGCTGATGTCAGTGTTGAGTCTGATGCCAATTTTCGGAATGGTGATAATTAAATTTTCACAGCCATAAGCGGCGAGCGCTCTGCGCAGCATACTTAGATACTGATTCAGATTACTGTTTGAGCCGCGCAGGCCATATTTATCCCAGACTTCAGTCAGCAGGATTTCGCGTGCCAGGACTTCTCCCTGAGAATTCAGTAGCTGCTCAAAAAGACGACCAGAAGAAATACTCAGACTCAG
This sequence comes from Pantoea sp. ANP04, assembly GCF_041982285.1. Lineage (NCBI taxonomy): Bacteria > Pseudomonadati > Pseudomonadota > Gammaproteobacteria > Enterobacterales > Erwiniaceae > Pantoea > Pantoea sp. ANP04. The sequence goes on from NZ_JAUTYS010000015.1 coordinate 125,510, forward strand.
CGTTTCCTGGGTAGGCATGTGCGTGAGGGTACAGTCGTCAGAATTGTAGGTGATCTGGCCATCAATAATGTAAATCATTAAAAAACCACTGAATTTTCCTTCATTCCCGACAGTATAATTCAGCTCAATTAAAGAAGCACTCAAGAAACCTGAATCTGACATTTCACTAAGATGATGTTTAGCTGGCACTACTATGGCGTATCCAGAGGAGATTCGATTGTTTGATCCTTCTCACCGATAAGGTACTGAGTCACATAAACAGTGCCCGACTCTCTCCATCTTATCCGGACTGTAGATTTTCACCGCAGCTCAGCCTAACATGTGACCATTAATAACAGTGGTCACTGAGTTTTCATCCACCTTTACTCTGTCAGGTTTTAACAATGATCCAGTCTGTAACAGAAAATGCGACACGTGGTCCGGCCGGGCACAACGTTCGTGACCAGATTGTTGATGCTGCCATGCAACACTTTGCACACTATGGCTATGAAAAAACGACGGTTTCTGATCTCGCAAGAGCTATTGGTTTTTCGAAAGCGTATATCTATAAATTTTTTGAATCTAAACAGGCGATTGGAGAAGTAATATGTGCCAATCGGCTGGCGATGATTATGCAGCGTGTCGAAGAAGCGATGGTTGATACACCTGGGGCATCAGAACAACTGCGACGGCTGTTTCGCACGCTTTCTGCCACCGGCACTGAATTGTTTTTTCATGAACGCAAACTCTACGATATTGCCGCTGTGGCATCTCGCGATCGCTGGCCATCAGCCTCAGCTCATGAAGAGCGACTGCTTAACCTGATTCTGCAAATACTGCGCCTGGGGCGCGAAACGGGTGAGTTTGAGCGTAAAACACCGGCTGATGAAGCAGCAGAAGCGATCTATCGGGTTCTTAAACCTTATGCCAGTCCGGTATTGCTCCAGTACAGTCTTGACGACGCTGAGGAAGCCTCTGCGCAGCTGGCAGCGCTGGTATTACGCAGCCTGGCGCCCTGAGCATTCCGCATAATGTGACTATTGACTTAATTAGTCACCAGATCAAATATAGCGACTTGTTTTGTCATCGCTCTGGATTCTGATGCTACTTCGCTTATCTCAGCCTGTGATGTGCCATCTCTGCGCGCGTCCATCGCACTATCCTGTGCTGGGCGTCGCTATTTGCGCTTCAGGCGCGTTTCACCTCTCCGCGTCAGCATGTCAATCGCTGCCCGCACAGCTTACGGGAGCAACCTCATGAGTCACTCATCCTCATCACAACGCATCGTGATTACCGGCGCGGGCGTCGTTTCGCCATTAGGTTGTGGCGTTAACAACGTCTGGCAGCGATTAACGGCGGGTGAGTCCGGTATCCGCACGCTGCCCGACACACTCACTGCCGGCACCGGGATTTCAGTAGGTGGCCTTGTGCCAGGCATTGATGAAGATCCGCTGGCGGGATATGACCCGGAGTCATTCATTGCGCCGAAAGAGCGTAAGAAAATGTCGCGATTTATTGAATTTGCGCTGCTTGCGGCAGAAGAAGCGCTGGCTCAGGCGGGCTGGCATCCTGAAGATGAGGCCGCGCGTGAACGCACCGCGACCATTATTGCCTCCGGCGTCGGCGGTTTTGGCGCAATTGCTGACGCCGTGCGCACCACGGATGGGCGCGGTCCGCGCAGACTTTCGCCCTTCACTGCCCCCTCGTTTCTGGCCAATATGGCCGCGGGTCATGTCTCTATTAAATACGGTTTTACCGGCCCGCTGGGCGCACCGGTTACAGCCTGTGCCGCAGGCGTGCAGGCTATTGGTGATGCAGCAAGATTAATCAGAAGCGGCGAAGCGGACATTGCGATTTGTGGCGGGACCGAAGCGGCGCTGGATCGCGTAACGCTGGGCTGTTTCGCGGCAGCGCGTGCCCTATGCACGGGCTATGAGGAGCATCCGCATCACGCATCACGTCCGTTTGATCGCGACAGAAACGGCTTTGTGATGGCCGAAGGTGCTGGTTTGCTGGTGATCGAGTCGCTTGCCCATGCCCAGGCTCGGGGTGCGACGCCACTGGCGGAAATTATCGGTTATGGCACCAGCGCCGATGCTTACCATCTTACCGCAGGTCCGGAAGATGGCAGTGGCGCTGCGCGGGCAATGAGAACCGCTCTGCGCCAGGCGTGTATCAGCGCGGATGACGTTCATCACATCAATGCTCATGCAACCTCAACACAGGTAGGCGATCACGGCGAGCTGGCCGCTATTCGAGCTGTATTTGGCGATAATTCACAGGTCGCGATCTCTTCAACCAAATCTGCCACCGGCCATCTGCTGGGTGCAGCGGGCGGCGTTGAGGCGATATTCACCCTGATGGCGCTGCGTCAGCAGCTTATCCCGCCGACACTGAACCTTCATCATCCCGATGACGCAGCAGGCAATCTTGACCTGGTGGCGCTCACTGCACGCCCGGCGGAGTTGACCTATGCCATGTCGAACGGTTTCGGCTTTGGCGGCGTCAACGCCAGCCTCCTGCTTCGTAAGTGGCATTGACGTCATCGTGAAGACTCAACCTGCGCCACCAGACATCCTGGTCGCGCAGGGTTTAAATCTCCAGAAGATCACGCTTTGCTGGATAATTCCAGAGGCTACCCGTCAGCAATAGCGTCATAAACCTGTATCCTTCCTGACTTCCCGACCCTCTCCTTTTCTTTCAACAATGGCACCGGCGACGTCAGTCAGGAGGCCGTTGTCTTCTGTAACCAGCGCATTGATGAACTGCTGGCACAGGATATGACTCCCTTTATTACGCTGTTTCACTTCGATATGCCGATGGCGATGCCGGAACAGGAAGGCAGGAAAAATCATCAGGTCGTTACAGCATTTTCACCCACCTGCGGCTGAATGATGATAATCCTCGCTGCGCCTCACACCAACTCATAGCCGCTGCAGTGCCTTATCCCCGTACCGGCGCATCGAACAGACTCAACGCCACAACAATCACTGCATAAACCAGCAGATACAACAGAATCAGCGCAGCAAGCAAACGACGGTGGCTGCGCATCCCGTTTTTCTTCATGGTGCCATTCAGAAGGTATAACTCAATGCCAGGGTTGCCGATGCGCCATTGTGCCGCGCGACAATCGGGCTATCTGAGGCATGTTTATCCAGCCATGTGTAATCACCGATGACACTGGCAGCCCAGGCGGGCGTAAATTGATGGCTCCAGGTCAGGCTGGCGTCGGTGCCATAAAATCCACCCGCAGCGTCATAACGTTCATAACCGCTACGCGCGCTTTGCTCGCGGTTAACACCGTACCAGGTGTTCATGTAACGTCCGTCGCCAAACAGACCTGCCACCTGCAGTGCCACCGTATCATCGCTGGTCTGCCAGGGAATCAACGTTACGGATGTCCGATACTGCACGCCCTGACTGTCACTTAGTGGCAGCGTCGCTTTGCCCTCCAGCACAAACCATGGTGTGACTGACCATCCCACCGCAAGCGCGGTGTTCACCGTGGCATCGATCTTTCCCATGCCCCTGAGCCGGTCATCACCGTCACGCCATGAGGAATTGCGGTCAGATCGGCCTAACCCATAGCCCAGGGTATGTTCCAGATACAACCCATTATCTGCCTGTAGATCGTAGCCAATCCCTTTTTGCGAATCGAGAAAGAAAGCCCCGTCGCGCGCCTGAATAATCGGCGTCAGCTGCCAGTGCTGCTTATCTGCGCCGCTGTAACGCGGTGCATTGATGCCTGCAATGCCCACCGTCACACTGGACGAAGGCGTGGCACTGTCATCCGCTCTTGCGGCAGCCGCGCTTAATGCCAGTGAAAAACAGACCATGTGAAGCGTTATTTTTCCGGTTATCATCTCGTTTCCTCATTATCACATCAGGTGCGGAGCTGAGGGATTCAGGGCCGCGTCACTGGCCGGAGTATGCGGGGCGAGTGTCAATGAACGACCAGGGATTTATGAAGAAACAGTCAAGGTGATCTGAAATGCAGCTAAAACGTATCCTGATTATTGAAGATGATGCTGACGCGGCCGGCGTCCTTGAGGCCTATCTGAAACGTGAAAATTATGAGGTTATGATTGTCGGTGACGGACCTGGCGGGCTGGATGTCGCCAGACGCTGGCAGCCCGATCTGATCCTGCTGGATATCATGTTGCCTGGCATGAACGGCACCGAAGTGCTGGCCGCACTGCGACGTCGCGACGATACGCCGGTGATCATGGTGACGGCGATGAGCGATGCGCCGGACCGCATCGGTGCACTCCGCTATGGCGCTGATGACTATGTGGTCAAGCCCTATCATCCAGGCGAAGTCGTGGCGCGCGTGCAGGCGGTGTTGCGCCGCAGTCAGAATAGCGCGCCGGTCACAGAAATCCTGCGCTGGGCCGGTCTGGTCGTTGATCCGATCGCCCTCACAGCCGTAATTGAATGCGACAGTGGCACATCGCGCCGTCTCGATCTGACACCCACTGAATTTTCCCTGCTGGTCACCCTGATGCGCGCACCAACGCGTCCGTTTACCCGTCTGTTTCTGCTGGAGCACTGTCTGCCGGAAAGCGATGCGCTGGAGCGGGTGGTGGATACACACGTCTACAACCTGCGCCGTAAACTGGAAGCTGCAGGCATCTCTGACGTGTTACCTGCGGTGCGTAGCGTGGGTTACCGGTTCAGACAGCCATGAATAAAAACATCTACAACTCTCTGTGGCGCTGGATCTGCGTCAGGGTCATGTTTCTGGCGATTGGCAGTGTCATTCTGATCGCCTTCTGTATGTGGTTGCGCTTCGCGGTGCAGGCGTACTGGGTCTATTACCGTATGCCACCCGCACTGCTGGAGGAGTTTTCACAGCTACGGCGCCATCCTGCCAGCGACCCGGCACGCTTTCACCAGATCGTGGATCAATGGTGGGGGCTCACTTTTTCTGATCCGTCGCTGGCCTCGTCGGACTGGTTTACTGTGATTGCGCTGGTGGTCGTCACCATCCCGTTTATGGTGTTTATGGCACTGCGTTTCGCGCGCCCACTCTCCACGCAGTTCAGTCAGCTGGCGACCGCGGCGCGCGCGGTATCAAAAGGGGAATTTGGCCGAACAGCCGCAGTGGTAAAAGAAGCTCCGCAGGAGCTGGTGCGCTTTACCGAAGATTTTAATCAGATGACGCAGCAACTGGCGCGTTACGAGCGCGAGCTGCGCACCTCGCATGTGGCGATGGCACATGAACTTCGCTCACCCCTGACGGCGGCGATGGGCCGGTTGCAGGGTATTCTGGATGGCGTCTTTCCAGCGGAGCCGCAGCAACTGGCAATGATCATGAAGCAACTGACGCAGCTCAGCCGACTGATCGATGAACTGCATTTGTTGTCACTGGCGGATGCCGGTCAGCTGGTCCTGAACCGGGAACGGTTTAATCTCAGTGAGTTACTGCGCGAGCGTACGGGCTGGCTGCTGCCGCAGGCAGAACAGGCAGGTGTGACCATCAGCGTCATCGCACCAGAGGCTCTGATGCTCGATGCCGATGCATTCCGCCTGGGCCAGGTGGTGACGATCCTTTGTGAGAATGCGCTGCGCTACGCGGCGGACGGGGGTGCGTTGCTGATCTCCGCCAGCCAGAACGATCGGGCGGTTACCCTGACTTTTCGCGATTATGGTCAGGGTGTAGAGCCGGACTTTCTGCCGCAGCTGTTTGATCGCTTTACCCGAGCTGACTCCTCTCGTGCTCG
>NZ_JAUTYS010000016.1:0-126544 GCF_041982285.1 Pantoea sp. ANP04
TGACCTGCTGACCTGCTGACCTGCTGACCTGCTGACCTGCTGACCTGCTGACCTGCTGACCTGCTGACCTGCTGACCATGAATAGTGATGTATTCATAAGTCACTGGAGAAGATCCTTTGAAGAAGTATTTTTCCTGCACACCAATCTTCAGTATTCTCCGCGAGACAGAAGCCGGTGTTTTGGCCCGGGAGCTCTGCCACAGGCTGTATACCGGAAGTCTCATCAGCTGCTAACCGTACTCAGGATTTCGGTCAACACACCATCAATATGTAGCCTGCATAAATTTATAAGGCAGAAGCTATTATAATCAGGGGTTAAAACTATTTTTTAAAATATACGAATATTTTTTAACGTGATTTTGTTCATTTTTATTCAGGAGCTGGCTGTAAAAATAACATATTCTTTTCATGTTGTATGATTTTCAATTCTTTGTTGCTGGTCATTTTTTCTGTGTAATCTGATTATACATGCTCGAAAGCTGTTCTTCAGTGAGTGATGCGCCAACCTTTATTTAACATTAATTTAAAGTTGGTTCATTTTTGATTGTGTCTTTGTTTAAGGTTCCTGAACTTAAAGGTGGTGTCAGGAAAAAAATTTAGTTACATTAGTTTCGCATTAACGAGATGATGAATGAAATTACATAATATGGATCCGGCTGGTAATAATGATTTTTTGGGTGGATGGCTGGTTTTTTATTAGGGCGTTTAAAGGAAGGTAATAAGCAGGTGATTTTTTTAATTATTCCTTTTATTCTTGCTCGCAGTGTGAAATTGCTTCGCTTAATACGATAGGTGAAGGTTTTGACGTTAACATGCTTTTTCAGGGCGAAGTGAGCTATTAAAGTTATCTGTTTAATTTTATCCTCTGGCTTGCGGGCATGATAAATGTCAGAGAACTAATACATGCTGGGACACCCACTGCAGTGGAACCAAATGTCCTCTTCAGGAATCTGATCATGTTAATAAACCAGAGCAAAGTGACAGCGAGGATTATGAACGTCAACACTGAGCGTGGGTAAAATTCAAAAGCGAGGTTAATACGCCGAATTCAACTTATTTGAGATGTCACCAAATTCCATTGTCTTTTCTATGGGGCTGTTTTTAGCTTGCTACCGATTTTGCTGGTGAACTGAGCGGATTTTTTAAATATTAAAAATCTAATTTTCTCTTGAGATCTTAATGTCTGTGAGTTTAATTCATGTCAGAAACCCAAAGTAAACTGGGCAAGGCCCGGCCGCCACGCGTGCATATTACCTATGACGTTGAAGTTGGTGGCGCGGAAACCCAGAAAGAGTTGCCACTGGTTATTGGTGTGATGGGCGAATTTTCGGATGAAAAAAAGCCCCTTCGTGAGCGACGCTTTGTTCAGATTGATAAAGACAATTTTAATGAAGTGATGCAGGGCATGAAGCCTGAAATCGAAATGCTGGTTGATAATGAACTGAATAATGACGATGGAAAGCTGTCGGTCGCACTGCGTTTCAATTCTATTGAGGATTTCGCTCCTGAAAATATAGCTCTACAGGTGGAGCCTCTGAAAAAACTACTTGAGCTGCGGGAGCAACTGAGTGATTTACGCAACCGTACAGCCAGTAATGATCGCCTGAAAGAACAACTGGCGGAACTGCTGGCCAATCAGCCTTCAGAAACGAAAGTTGATAATGTGGGAGAAGAGGCAGAATGAGTGCTGAGGAAATGCAGGCTGCAGTCACAGAGGCGGTCAGTGCCGATTACCTTGATCAGATAATTGACAATACCCAGGCTATCAGGCGTGAGTCTGATCGCAGCAAGCTGAGGTCTCAGCTTGACAGTTTCCTCAGTGAGGTGGCAACAGGCGCTGTTGTTGTAAGTAATGACCTGGTGGGTAGCATTGAGGAGCGCATCACAGTCATTGATGCCCTTCTTTCGGCGCAGATCAGCAAAATCATGCAGGCGCCAGCGTTTCAGAAAATGGAATCTTCGTGGCGGGGTCTGCAGAAGCTGGTTCAGAGCAGCGTTACGGAAAACACGAAAGTCCGGGTGTTGAATTGTACCAAAAAAGAGCTGATCCGCGATTTTAAATCTGCCTCTGATTTTGACCAGTCAGTCCTGTTCAAAAGCGTCTATGAGAGCGAATACGGCACTTTTGGTGGAGAGCCGTACTCCGCATTTGTGGGCGATTTTGAATTCGACGCCATGCCGGAAGATTTATATCTGCTGGAGCAGATTTCTCATGTTGCGGCGGCGGCTCATGCCCCTTTCCTCACGGCAGCGGATGCCGGCATGTTTGGTATGAATAACTTTCAGGAGATGCCGCGTCCCCGGGATCTCGGCAAGCTTTTTGACACGTCAGACTATATCCGCTGGCGTTCTTTCCGACAGAGCGACGACGCCCGCTACGTTGGACTCACACTTCCCCGGGTTATAGGTCGCCTGCCTTATGGTGCCAAAACAACACCAGTAGAGATGTTCAATTTCGAAGAGAAAATCGACGAGAGCCGTGAGGGAGCCAGCTATCTGTGGATCAATGCCGCCTATGAACTGGCCGGCCGAATGATTTCTGCTTTTGAAGATCATGGATGGTGTGCGGCTATTCGCGGTGTTGAAGGTGGTGGTCTGGTGAAGTCGATGCCGGTGTATAACTACATTTCGCATACCGGCGAGAAGGTATTGCAGTGTCCAACGGAAGTGGCTATCTCCGACCGCCGTGAAAAAGAGTTAGCAGACCTCGGGTTCATTCCTCTGGTGTACTGCAAAGGAACGGATTATGCCGCCTTTTTCGCTGTGCAGTCGGCAAATAAACCGCGGAAATATGACTCCAACCTTGCAAACGCGAATGCGCGGTTATCAAACCAGCTGCAGTACATTATGACCACATCAAGGTTTGCTCATTACCTTAAATCGATTGTGCGGGATAAAGTCGGCAGTTTTATGTCCAGAACAGAATGTCAGAACTTCCTGCAAAACTGGATTAATCAATATGTGGTGGGCTCTGACAATGTCGGCCTGCATATTAAGGCCAGCCATCCGCTGCGCGAAGCCCGGATTGAGGTAGTGGATGTCCCGGGATGTCCCGGAAGCTATCGTGCCGTGGCCTATCTGAGGCCTCACTTCCAGCTTGAGGGACTGACGATGTCGCTTCGGCTTGTGGCTGAATTACCTGCATCGGCAGGCTGATAAAAAACGTATTATAACCAGGAGAAGATATGTCCAGTGCAAGTAATCTATTTATGCAAATCGACGGTGTAAAAGGAATTGTAACTGATAAACAGTATAAACAGTGGATTGCTATCGGTCATGCATCAATGGGCGTGCATAGCCAGGCCAGTATTGATAATGGCAGTGGGCAACTGAATAGCAGCGGCGTGCATTTTGAAGATATTTCTATTGCGAAGGCGCTGGATGCCACATCAACCCAACTGGTTGATATGGTTGCGCAGGGAACCAACGTTAAAAAAGTGATTATTGCGCTGAACGTCAAAACTGACAATAAAGATAATGAAATTTGCCGCTGGGAATTTGAGAATTGCATTTTTACCAGCCATAACATCAGCCTGCATAATTCAAACGGTATACCTGATGAGCAGCTTGCCATGGTATTTGGCTCGGTTAAGTTCCAGACCAGTATGATTACGTCTGAAGGTTCAACCAGTAAACAGGGTCCTGTTGGCTGGAATCAAGTCACTAATACCAAACTTTAAGTTAAGCGGCAGCGCGCTTTATAGCGTGCTGCTTATGGGAACATTATGCTTTTACAGCTGCTGTCTGATGATAATCCTGTCGCCCAGGATGAAATCCCGGAAATTATTTCGGATGACGGGGTGCTCGCAGCGGAGCTATTGATGCTGCTCTCATCCAGGCCTCGGCACTACCACGTTTCAGACATGCCTGAAATATGTCAGTCGGTCATTAACTACGGTATCAGCGATGTGTTTCCGGGAGGGATATCCAGAAGTGATAGAAATATTATTCTTGAATCCCGCATTTTACGTGCGCTTCAGCTTTTCGAACCGCGTTTAAAAGACGTCATGGTGTCCGCCGGAAACGAAAGTTATGGATGCAGTTCCTTTATTATTGAGGCTGAAAAAAATAATGCTCCCATCCGTTTTTATCTGGAATGGGATGACGTCCTCAGCCATTTCTCATTACGTTAACAGTGGTTTCTGACATGCTGTCAAAGAAGTTGCTTTCTTATTATCAGAATGAGTTGAGCTATCTCAGAAAATACGGAAAACGGTTTTCCCGTCATTTTCCGAAGGTTGCCCGACGTCTTGGCATGTCAGATGGACTGTCCGAGGATCCGCACGTTGAGCGGATCATCGAGTCTTTTGCACTTGTTACTGCGCAAATTCAGCAGCGTCTGGATGAGGATATGCCTGAAGTAACCGAAGCTCTGCTGACCGTTCTGGCTCCTCAGTTTCTCCGGCCGTACCCGTCGGTATGTATTGTACAGATGCAGCCTGACAAAAGAATCAGCGGACTGACCACTGGCTGTGAGGTTGAGGCCGGGACAATGCTCTATACCCGACAATCAGAGGAGCATGTCTGCCATTTCAGGACGCTTTACCCGGTCATTATGGAGCCCATGACGCTTGAGGAAACAAGTCTCAGGTTTGATAACAGCACTCTGCGCTGGCAACTGGAATTACGGCTTCAGGTCTGGCCGGGAGCAATCCTGAATTCACCCTCACTGCGCTTTTATCTTAATGGCAGCAGTATGGCAGTGAATATACTTTACACACTGATAAATGATGAGATTGAAGCCTTTTCACTGGTTTGCGGAGAAAAGCATTATTTACTTTCTGAATCTGATATTCAGGTCGTGGGATTTAACCGTGCAGAGAGTATTCTCGAATGCGATCCCCGTATATCACCGGTCTATGCTCTGCTTCAGGATTATTTTTATTTCCCTCAGAAGTTCCATTTTATTGATTTCAGCCTGCCCGCAGGACTCACTGTGACATCGAATGAGGTCATGTTGTTCAGGCTGCGTTTTCGCCAGTGCGCGATGGTTGCAATGCTGGATAAAATTGCTTGCTCGGTTGACCGACATTTTTTCCGGCTGCACTGTACGCCGGCAGTAAACCTTTTTCCAATGCGCGCTGAACCTCTGGTTCCGCACGATGATACTGCGGAATATCCTGTGAGACCCGATATCCGTCATGGTGATGCTATAGGAATATGGTCAGTGAACAGCGTTTGTGCCACGCACAAAACGGGTAATGAAATCAGCACAAGGGATATCGCGCCGCTGTTTGGTCTGTCGCATTCCGTTACAGGGGGAGAGCAGGGGACATACTGGCAGTGTATGCAGCGTGAAACCGTTGATGAAAGTGGCCCTGCAAACCGCCTGTTTATTGCTTTTTCCGACCGCGGTGAAAAGCCTCTGACGCCGAAGAATGACTTGATTAATATAGAACTGACCTGCTATGACCGGGATATACCCTCCAGCATACGCAATGGTAATCCTGAAGGGGATTTCGAGTCGGATCTGGCAGTAGCGGGAGTGACCATTACGGCACTCACGCGGCCCACGCGAACCGTCTCTCAGCCGGTAAAACAGGCTTCACGCTGGCGGCTCATCTCGCATTTATCCCTCAATCATATGCTCATCAGCGGCGATAACGGGGTTCAGGTCCTTAAAGAAACATTTGCGCTATATAACATTAATGATAATCCCGCTATTCAGCAGCTGATCGGATTAATCAGACATGTCGTTGTAACACCTGTGACCGCTCGTCTGGTGAGCAACGATCCCCTGTCAATGGCGCGTGGGGTTGAGATCTGTGTGACTTTCCAAAGTTCCGCCGCAGAAGAACCTGAGTATTTTCTATTCTGTCGTTTTATTGAGCACTTTCTTTCGCTTTATGCACCAGTAAACAGCTTTTCACAGGTCGTAACCTGCATCGAATTTCATCAGGAAAGCCGGCGAGTGTGGCCTGTGCGGAGCGGGAGGCTGTCGTGGATTTAAGTACGATTTTCAGCCGATATAACTTTTTCCAGCAGGTTCGCCTGATGTTGCGGCGCCTGAAGGAACGACCTGAGAGTAACGGAACAAAATCGCTGACCAGTGATATCAGTTTTGTATCGCCTCTTTCACTTGACGCTCCAGCAGGCGAAGTGGGTCAAATTATCAGAACGGAAGAGGGAGTATGGCAGGTTGAGGTTCTGATGTATGGAATGACGGGTGCTCTGGGAGCACTACCCACGACGTATACAGAATGGATGCTGGAGCGCTATTACCGATACGGTGATAAAACGGCGAAAGCATTTATTGATATCTTTAATAACAGATTGCATGCCCTGCGTTATCTGGCCTGGCTTAAATATCACTATTACGCCTCGTATGAGTTGAACAGTCAACGCCCTCTCAGCGAGGCGTTGCTGGGGCTGGCTGGCGTCATGCAGTCTGCTCCTGCGCTTCAGAATGAAGCCTTCGCAGGTCTTTTTATGCACCCTGTGCGGTCAGCCCTGAACCTTGAAACATGGCTGGAAAACCTTTTTTCCGTTCCCGCCCGAGTGCGTTCTTTCACCGGAGGATGGCTGAAGGTTCCTTCTGAGCAGTGTTGTCATCTTGGTCATGTCAGGCTGACTCTGGGACAGGCCCCTATGCTGGGTCAGATGCGCAGAGACAGGGCTTCCGGCTTTACAGTGGAATTGGGCCCGTTGCCATTAAGTCATGCGCCACAGTATCTGCCTGGCGGAAAATTCTATGCCGACCTGTTAAAACGCATTCGCGAATATGTTGGTCCCGGACTGGCATTCTCGGTCGAAATAATTACAAAACATGATCGCCACGGCGTCCCGGGGGGATGTCTCGGTGTGGATCTTTGTCTCGGGCAGCCCGGACCAGGTTTTCATCGTGTTTATTTACCCGTGTGCCGTGAACAGGAATAAATAAATGTTATCAGGTCAGGAAAATCGCTTTATCCGTTTTGTCGGACAGTCTGCATCGTCTCTGGTTCTGTTGTCCCTGGAAGGTAAAGAACAGTTGTCTGCGCCGTACGACTTCACAATCCGCTTTCGTTCAACACTGACATCGTCAGAAACGGCGAGTTTGCTGGGTGAGGAACTTGCCTGCCATGTTGGTTCAGGACAGCGCTCGCGTTATGTGCAGGGGGTCGTAACAGAAATGGAAGAAGAAAGCGATGACAGGGGGATCTGTACCTGGCACGCACGGTTACAGCCTCGCCTGGCTCTGCTGAAAATGGGCCGTAATCTGTCCGTATATCAGAATATAACGGTACCCGACCTGGTGTGTCGTTTGTTACGCGGGAATAACATCACCGATATTGACCTGCGGTTACATGGCAGTTATGCACCGCATGAATACTGTATTCAATACCGTGAATCGGACTTTGATTTTATCAGCCGACTTCTTGAGCAGGAAGGAATTTACTATTTCTTCTGCCAGACCAAAGATCGACATACGCTTGTCCTGGCCGATCATCCATCCGGTCACTACCGTGCAATAACACCTGAGCTGGCCTATCAGCCTGAAGCGGGAAAGGGTGAGGATGGCGGCATTTCGAGCTGGTCATCCCGTGTAAGTCTGGCAGTGTCTTCTGTTCATTATAAAGCGTTCAGTTTCGAACAGGCGGCTACCGCAGAGGGCGAATGTCTGTGTAATAACCTGGAATACAGTGCTCAGGGGATCAGTTTCGTTGATGCGTATGACCTGAGTGACCGGGAGACGCTGCAAAGCGCTGCACGGCTGAAAATGGAGCAGCTTGAAGCGCAGACCCGCTATGCGCATGCCCGCATTCAGGCATGGTGGCTAAGTTGCGGCGAGACGTTCTGTCTCACGTCGCTGCCTGATCAGGCAGGCGAATATATTATGCATTCCCTGACATTTCAGGCTGTCAGCAACCTGGATGATGGTTTACCCGATTTTAAGTGTAACGCGTCAGTTTTTGATACCGCCAGAGTGTGGCGGCCTGAGTGTGTCACGCCCGTACCTGACATACCCGGAGTACTTACGGCGACTGTGGTCGGTCCTGCCTCTGAAGATGTGCATACGGATGAGTACGGCCGCATAAAAATACAGTTCCCCTGGGACAGCGAAAATAAGAATGATGACAGCAGTTCCTGCTGGGTCAGGGTATCTCAGCCCTGGAGCGGCGCGCGCTTCGGTGCCATGTTCATCCCCCGCATCGGCAGTGAGGTGGTGGTTAGTTTCCTGCTCGGCAATCCTGACAATCCGCTTGTTACCGGCACCGTCTCCAACGGCAGGAACCTTCCTTTGCTTAACCTGCCCGGTGAGAAAGAACAGGCGGGATTTGTATCAAGAAGTTCTCTCAATGGTTCAGTGGAAGAGGGGCATCAGCTCCGTTTTGACGACAAAAAAGGAGAAGAAAAGCTAACTCTCGTCGCCCAAAAAGATATGGATGTGGTGGTCAAAAATAATCTGACGACGGCCGTTACTTCTGCGGTTAAAGAGACCATCGGCTCTGATCGCTCCACGGAAATCACCAAAGGAAACGATGCGCTCATTCTGCATCAGGGAAATTGTAACCTGACCCTGGAACAGGGAGATTTTAACACCCTCCTTCAACAGGGAAACATGGCGCTGGGTCTGCAGCAGGGGAATTACAGCCTGAAAATTAATGGTCACCTGCAGCAAAATCTGAAAGACGGAAGCCATTCACTCAGCATATCCGGGGGAGGCAGCACAATAAAGGCAGATAAGCGCTGTGTTATCGAGTCAACCCAGGCGGTTGAGCTGAAAGTGGGCAGCAGCAAAATCTCCATTACCCCGGCCGGAATAACGCTGAGCGGCACCACCATCAAAATTGAAGGGACAGCCACGGCAGAACTGGGTGGTGCAATGGTCACGATCAAAGGAAGCGGCATGACCCAGGTCAAAGGTGGCGTGGTCATGATTGGCTGAGGATGACAAAAATGACTGTGTCTAAGATTTTATCCCCGGAAGGGGTTGCGAAGATTCGGGATTCGGCGTCCTGGCATGAAAACATGCATAGCCTGCTGACCGCTTTGCACTGGGAAGACGCGCTTGGGTACTGGGTAAACGCGTGTACGGCTGAGAAATTAATTGCCTGGCTGCTACCGCATTCAGTCAGCACGCTGCCGCCGGGTGAATCCACCCATGCATTTGAAGCCGATATCAGTAACTGGCTTAAAACCTACGAGGATAACTACCGCTGGCGTATTTTTCATCAGGCTGAATCGCTGGGTTTTTCCACACCTGCAGGTGCTCTTGGCTTGGCGATTTTCTGGACGGGAAGCCTGACGCAGCCGGAATATGAAGCTGTATATGCTGACGAACATCTTACGCCCCTGATGCTCTGTACCGTGTTGCGACTCCTGAGCATCAGGCTTGCCGGACCCGATACGCCGGATTTTGGAGCACGGCAACTCTATTCTCTTTGGCTTCCGGTGCAGGAGAACGAATGATGGGACAGCCAGCAGCACGAGTCGGCGATATGCATATCTGCCCGATGGTCACTCCGGGAGTGCCGCCAATTCCTCATGTGGGAGGGGCGGTATCAACGCCCGGTACACCCACGGTGCTGATAGGCGGCGTGCCTGCAGCGACAGTGGGATCGCTTGCCATCTGTGTGGGGCCACCAGACAGTTTAGTGGCGGGAAGTACCTGCGTATTCATTGGTGGTAAGCCAGCGGCGCGTATGGGGGACATCTGTGCCCATGGTGGAACGGTTGTCGCAGGTTGCGTCACAGTGCTGATTTCATGAAAGGGCATAGGGATGAAAATTGATTTAGACGAGCTTCTCTTGCCCCTGCCCGGAGGGCAGCCAGCGGGCAGATGCATGGAATATGAATCTGTATATGAAGAGATCCGTCAGGCGCGTGAGAGCGATCCGGACTTTCTGCCACAGGACGAATGGCGGACACCCCTGCGTAAAGCCGACTGGCCAAAAGTAATACGTCTTAGCGCATCAATACTGCGTGAAACCAGTAAAGACTTGCAGGTCGCCTGTTGGCTGGTTGAAGGGACCAGCCAGCAATACGGGATTGTCGGTATCAGGGAAGGCCTTGCTTTTCTGCATCGTTTTGTTGCCCGTTACTGGGACAGTGGCTGGCCCAGGAAAGACGATGACGATGGCCTGTTGATTAGTCATGCCATCGTCAGCCGGCTTGATCGGCAACTGTCTGATCTGATTATTCAGCTTCCTTTGCTCAGTCAGCCTGAAAGCACGCTCGAATACTGGCGGAAGGTACTGGCTTATGAACATCAGGCGTCAATGGCTCCGGGTGAACGCGGCAGCGAGGATTTTTCAGCCGAAACGTTTCACCTTTGGGCCTCCCGGCAGTCAGCGGAAAAGTTAGCACGACTGTCTGATGAATTGTTACTGCTGTCAGTATGTCTTGCAGATTTTGAAGCCACATATCAGACGCTGAATCCGCAAAAAGAAGGACCAGCACTAGGGCAGACAGCTCAGGGAATTAATGACCTGCAGGCATTTTCACAACGACTGGCCGGGTTAGTGACACCAACCAGCGAAGATGTCATGTCGCTTAATGTTCTCGCACGGAATGACGAACAGCCTGTGTTAAAAACCAATGAGCTGGCTTCAGGATCAGGCAATCAGCAAATGTCTCGCGATCTGGCGATCACCCAGATGTTAACGATTGCTCATTTTTTTCGTCAGTCTGAGCCCTCGAGTCCGGTTCCATTTTTAATGGAGCGAGCTGCCCGCTGGGCTGACATGACGCTGACGGAATGGCTGGAAGAGATGCTGAGTGATAACAACACTCTTCAGGATATTAATAACGTGCTAACGGGGCCAGGGAAGGAATGATTATAAAAGGGAAAAATCTGTGCTGTTTCAGCCTGATATGGATGTTGTCAGGTTGTGCGGGACATCAGAGCAGTTTGCAAAATTCAGCGAAACCAGATCTGTCAGCGCCGTTTTCAGCTGGAGCCATTAGCGTAACGCTAAATGCCAGGCCTGACCTGAATCTGGTCAACGGCATGGCCAACAGTTGCACTATTTTAGTGCTTCAGGCTGCAAAAGCCGAAACGCTTGAACAGATACTCATCAATCCTGTGAAAGTAAAGAGCCTGTTTGCGGGGGCAGGAGTCGGGACGGATGCGGCAAACGGCCACGCAGTTTTACAGATTGATCGTTACACCATGATGCCGGGACAGACAACCACGTTGCATGTCGACAGGGCAATGCACACGCGATACATGGCGCTGATTGCAGGGTACTACCCATTCCCGGGTAAACAGCACCAGATCCAGGAAGATATTCCTGTAAGGAAATACAAGACAGGATGGCTGAATCCCGTCTGGCATCGCGAACTTTCACCATTATCTCTGGCAATCACGCTGGGAAGTGAGGGAATTATCAGCACACAGAAAAACGTTCAGCAAAGCCAGGCTCCGGATGTCAGCCTGCCTGACATTGATCTGACTGAGACAAAAAATAGCGGAGCAGATAAACAATGAACGCTGAAGAACAACAGATCTATTGGCATTCTGGACTTTATCTGCAACCTCAACATTTACAGTCGCTCGATCTCCATTATGCATGGTTGCATGCCCGTCATCGGCAGCAGGCGCAACCTTATAACTACGGGATTAGTGAGATGTCTGTGAACAGGGCTGCTCTGAACGATTATGTCATGAGTGTTGATAGCATTAGTTTCTTTCTTCCGGGTGGAGATTATCTGACGTACCCCGGAAACTGTCGTATTCAAAAAAGAAACTTTCGTGATGCCTGGAAACTTCGCGATCATCCTTTAACGTTATGGCTGGCATTACCGCGGTTTGACGCTGCCCACTGTAATGTGACGTTGCCAGAAAAGGAAAACAGCCATGTGGTAACTCGCTGGCTGAGTATGGCAAACGCTCCTCTGATGAAAGACGTGCATGGTAGCGGTCCTGAAACTGAAGTAAACCGTATCTTATATAATGTTTTGTTGCTGACGAGCGAGGAAAAAGAGGCCGCAACCAACTGTGAATGCATCCCATTGGTAAGGTTGTGTCATGAGGGTGAGCAAGTGGTCTTTGATTCAATGTTTTCACCTCCTGCCGTTACGCTCTGTGGCAGCCCCTCACTGCATAAGCTCATTGAGAGCCTTGTGTTCGAAATCGGAGCCAGAACCCGGAAACTCGAAGAATATAAGCGTCCGGAACAGCTGGTCAGCCGTCAGGAACGGAGCGATCAGCTAATTCAACTGATGACTATGCGCTCTCTTAATCGCGCATTACCCGTGCTGAAAAATTACATGGCGGCTGCTCAGGTACATCCCTGGAGTATTTATAATTTACTGAGTCAGCTTGTCGGCGAACTTTCCTCATTCAGTGATTGTTGTAATTGTCTGGGAGAATGGAAAGGGGAGGAAAATATCGCCCTGTATTATGATCATGAAAAACTATTTGACTCATTTTATCGTCTGAGAACGACGTTAACTATGCTTATGAACAGCCTGGTGCTTGAAGACAGCACGTATATAAAGCTGAAAAATGAGAATGGCATATTTTGTGGAGAGATAACGAAAAATCAGGAACTGAAGAAAGGCGATGTTTTATTGTTATTACGTACTTCGGAAAAAATCCTGAGCCAAAGTGGTCAGTTCAGTGCGGCAGGCTTTAAGCTTGCCTCGGGTAATACGATTGACGGATTGATTCGACATGCTTTGCCAGGGGTAGCGCTCACCGCCTGCGAAAATCCACCTCGGGGAGTGCCTGTTCGCAACGATTATTATTATTTTCACATACACCACAATTCTGACCAGTGGCGTTCTGTAGCTGAAAATGGGGAGGTTGCGTTTTATTTTCCTGAAATGCCGGATGACCTGGAAGTGCAGCTGGTTTTTACGGGGGCAGAATGAATTCTCTGTTAAATCATTATCTACCTGTGTTCAGTATGGGAATAAAGTTCAGTCTGACGCCCGAGGATTATCCTGACTGTAATCATTTCAGAAATGAGTGCATTACATTGCTGGATAAGGCTATGCTGAACTCAGAATTATTATACAGCCTGCAGGACTGTGAGGATTCACATTTTGCGGTGATTGTATGGCTTGATGAAATGGTATTAAAAACGTCACCGGACTGGGTAAATGAATGGCGCACCAGCATGCTGCAAAGTCAAAGGTTCCGGACGGCGATCGGGGGCGAGGAATTTTACACCCGTCTTGATAGAATTGATTTAGTGAATAAGGACCTGAGGCAGGTTTACCTTTTTTGTTTGCTCATGGGTTTCCAGGGGAAGTATGCTCATAAGAGGAGCGATGAATTACAGTTGCGTATCAGTGATGAAAGGAAATGTCTTCCAGATGAATGGCAGTCCTGGCCCGGTGTTGCGAGAATTATAGCAACGGACGTCGAATTAAATTCGCGCCAGTCTTTTCAGAGGTTGCGTTTTTTTCATAACAAAACATCATTGTTTTTATTTGGTGCTATTTTTTATCTGACAACTCTTTCAGGACTGCATCTGTTAATCCGGAACTAATATGTTAAAAAAGATAATTCCCGTTATAATCTGGGCGGTTTTGCTGTGCATTCTTTTCATCTTTTGCCTTTTCCTGTCAGTATGGATGGAAATATCTCTTGTTTACGCCATTGTTTTATGGTTTTTTTTTATTTTTTCTGTTTGTCTGGTTAGTCTGCTTCGGAAATCGTTATCCGCCTTGCAAAAACAGGATTATTTTCAGAAGCTTTTTTCCCGCCATGTATTTTCCCGTACAGAACGGATCCTGTATACACACTGGAGATCGGGCGTACGTAGATTAAAAAAAGCCAAAAGAATAAATAAGGTCTATCCCTGGTTTTTTATTACCGCAGCAGGCAACAGTCATTCAACCCTGCTGTCGGGGTCAGAGATGATGCCAGCTTCGGGATGTCGGGAAAATCGGGAGATCACGCCAGCCCGAACCCTGCGGTGGTGGTTTTTCCAGCCACTGTCATTTCTGGAACTGCCCGGACTATTTTCTGAGTCCGGATGTGTGAAAAAAGTCTGGAAACGAACTGCGAGCTGGTTTCATGCGGCTCCGCCGCCGGCCGGCGTTGTCGTCTGCATTTCTGTTACCGAATTGCTGAATCTTCGCGATGAGCCGCCTGTCATCAGGGGGAGGCGTATACGTGCTTGCCTGGAGCCGTTGCTGAATAAAACCAGAAGACGTTTGCCGGTTTATGTCCTGGTGACAGAGTGTGAAAATATCCCGGGATTCAGCCGCTGGATAAGTGCGCTATCATCAGAACAACAGCACCAGCCTCTGGGATATTTCTGGCTCACGCCTCCCGCGATTGATAGCCGTGATCCCTCATTCCTCAGTCCCCTTTTCGATGCCATGAGAGAGGGGCTAAATAACGTGCGTATCAGCATGTTTTCCGGAGCAAAGCCTGATGCTGATACACTTTTTCTGCTGGACATGCCTGAGCAGATGCAGTCGCTTCAGCCTGTATTGCATCAATATATTGCGTCCATCTGTGGGGATGATGTCAGTTCAGACTCTACGGTCCCGGCATTAGGCGGGATCTGGTTTACGGCAACAGAACCTGTTAGCAACACATCAAATGAGAGAAAGAGTTATTTTACAGGAGAGTTGTTTTCCAGAACGCTGCCATTTATCAGTAGCAACAGCAAAATATTATACACATGCCCTGTCCGCGGCTTTTTGAGCCGCTGGGGAACGCTTTTTATCGCGAGCATAGTTACATTTCTGCTGTTGATTAGCGCGACAATGACCTTTCATGTTGTTGATACCGATAAAAGCAGTGATGTAATTAGCTCTCTTTCTCAGCTGGAATCGATTGATGCTGCTCTTCAGCATCCGGTCCGCTATTTACCTTTCATAAGTGTGCTTTATTCCCGCCAGGCCGAGATTGAGGATAGAATATTATCCTATTCGGTGATTCATTATCAGGATGATCGCGAGGTTATCAGCCGTTACCACCAGGATTTCAAACTGGCCGTTCCGGAAAAACAACGTGAACTCATCCTGGAACTTGCTCGTGCTGTTGTGGCAAAAGAAAGCCTTCTGAACGGCAACGCACTGGCTTCGTCATCAGGAAAGTCACCGATATCTCCTGCCCTGACAATGATGACTAGCGATATTTCCCTGACTCCACGCCAGAGTTTGCTGCTCCAGCGTGCACTTTTGTTGCGTAATGGAGGAGAACAACAGATATCCCGTTTAAGACGTTTACTGGGTGAACTTGTCAGTGACGATCCACAGTGGCGATGGCTGCTGGCATCAACTCAGCAGATTTCGCCTGTACGTTCGGGAAGCTTTTTTCCAGGAAGTGGTGACAAAGTTAGCATTGATGGCATCTGGACAGCGGAGGGGACGCAACAAATTTACCGCTGGCTGAAAGAGATTCACTACGCAGCAGGTAAAAAAATAGACTTACCCGCCTTGGCACGGTTTGAACAACGCCTGCCTGCACTACGTCAGTCGGCCTGGATTAAGTTTATTATACAGCTGAACAGACTGCCTGTTTCGGATCTGAGTGAGCAACAGTGGTCTGATATCTTGCTCAATATTGCCCAGGGAAACAGTCCTGCAACAGGCCTTGCGCGTATGGTAAATCAGCAGCTTGCAGACATCAGTCATGCTGACGCTTCGCCCTGGCTGTTACAGCTGCGAAAGCTGGTTGAATTGCAGACGAACAGTGTTTCAGGAACGCTGGTTCGACAGTTCAGTCAGCGCAAGCAGGAGCTGGATTTTGTCTTCGGGGAGTGGCTTAAAAAGGGCAAGGGCGCTCAGGTTATTACTGACGCGGGCTTACAGGCACAGTCGTGGACGGATTGGCAGAGCAGTTTACATTCTGCCGTATCAGATGCACTTAATTCGCCATCAGATACTCCCTTGCTGACGTCAGGTCTGTTTGCCCCTGTTCAGGGAAACGAAAACAATCCACTTCCTGCACTGAGTAAGCGTTTCACTGCATTGCGTAAAAACCTCATCTCTGTGACGCCAGATGCCGGTGTTGACGCGGTCTGGACACTGTATGGGCAGGATAAAAAATTGATAATCGCTCATGCCATGCAACAGAGTGGATGCTGGTTACAGCATCAATGGCAAAGCACGGTGCTATGGCCACTGGAGCAGAACGCCAGGCGAATAGACTATCCGGCACAACAGGCTCTCGCACACCAATATATTTCCTCCTTTATGCGTGATTCAGCAAAACATGTTCTCGCTATCGGTAAGAACGGTGCTGAAGCAGGCAAATTTGAAGGCCAGCATATAAAGCTGAGCCAATCGTTTATCTCCCTGATAAACGCGGAACTCAATCCCGATGATTTGCTGCCCATGCCTGAGCGGGATAAAACCCGTAAGGATGACAAATTAGCCCTGCTCAGAGCCCAGCAGAAAAGTCTCGAAGATAAGCAGAAACAGCTGGAGAGCACGCCCAGAGAACTGAGCCTGCATAGCCTGCCAGCCACAGTACCTGGTGGTGCCGGGCTAATGCCTGTCGGCACAAAACTTACTCTTTTTTGTGACGATCAACGCTGGGTACTGAAGAGTATGAACTTCGATGAACAGGCGCTTTTCAGATGGCGGCCGGGTCATTGCGGCCGGGTGGCACAGCTTATTCAGTTTCCCGGCTTCAGCCTTGAATATAACTACACAGGAGAGAGTGCCTGGCCAGATTTCCTCAACGATATAGCAGAAGGGCAGCACACTTATCAGGCGGAGGATTTTTCCGACCAGGCTGCATTATTGCGTGCGCAGGGTATTAAACAAATTATGGTTCGCTATCAGCCAGCCAGCCAGGCTGATGTTCAGGAGACCTGGCGGCAATGGCAGGCGCTTGAACACGCACTTGATGAGAATAATAGCGCGCAGCAAGCGTCTCTCATTCAATCCGGCGATGGACGCTTTTCTGAACCGCAGAAACACCTGCTTTCCCGCCTTCCTGCAAAAATTGCAAGTTGCCCCTGACCAGCTGTCGGATGAACTGTTCATTTAGTATAAAAATCAGGAAAAAAAGATGAGTCAGTATTTGAAAAAAATTACGGAAGTCTTTTCTGCCGATGCGCGGTACTGCCTGAATGCGGCAGTGAGTCAGGCCGTTAGCCGGACTCACCATGAGGTGAGTGTTGAGCATTTACTGCTGGCGCTAATCACTACTCAGACGGTATTGCTTGAACAGCTGTGTCTGGGGGCGGGGCTCAGAGGGGACCAGCTGGCAGACGCGCTGACGCATAGTCTGAACCAGCAGCGCAGCGGCAATACCTGTGGACCCGTACTGTCTGAGTCCCTTGTCCGGCATCTTGAGAAAGCATGGCTGCATGCCAGCATTTGCTGGCATCAGCGGCATCTTCCTGCCACGGCGTTTATTGGTTGTCTGCTTGCTGACCCGGACGATGTTACGTTGCCTCTTCCGACAGAGGTTCGTCAGGCACTGCATTGTGACGTGCTGAAGGCTGACGCACTCATGGCTGAATACTCAGGTACGGGCCAGAAAAAAGATAACACGGAAGAAGGTGTGCCATCTGGTGGGCCTGCATTGCTGAAATACACCCATAATCTGACTCAGAAAGCGCGCCGGGGAGAGCTGGATCCCGCTACAGGGCGTGAGAATGAAATCCGCCAGATGATAGATGTATTACTTCGTCGGCGTCAGAACAATCCAATCCTGACGGGTGAACCTGGCGTCGGTAAAACAGCACTGGTTGAGGGATTAGCGCAGCGCATCGTCAGCGGTACCGTACCAGACGCACTGAAAAAAATGGATATCATGTCACTTGATCTCAGCCTGTTACAGGCTGGAGCCAGCGTAAAAGGTGAATTTGAAAATCGGCTGCAAAGCCTGCTCTGTGACATTCAGTCACACCCCGTGCCGATCATTCTTTTTATTGATGAGGCACATATGCTGGTTGGAGCAGGAGGGACTGCGGGCCAGAACGATGCGGCCAACCTGCTAAAACCCGCCCTGGCAAGGGGAGAGTTACGCATGATCGGTGCTACAACGTGGTCCGAGTACAAAAAATATTTTGAAAAGGATGCTGCGCTTGCCCGCCGCTTTCAGATAGTCAGGGTGACGGAACCCGACCGGGACACGGCAATTAATATGCTGCGGTCGATTGTACCCGCCATCAGCAGTCATCATGGTATTCCAGTCCCTGATTCGGCAATCGTGGCTGCTGTTGAATTCTCTGCCCGTTATCTTCCGGGCCGGCAGTTGCCTGATAAGTCAGTCACGCTGCTGGATACGGCCTGTGCCAGGGTGGCTTTGTCCCAGAGCGACGAGCCACGAGAGATTGAAGATCTGAATGTCATGCTGAGGAATATCTCACTTGAGCGCCGTAGCCTCTCTCTGGACAGTGGATGTGCAACACGTATTGCCTGGCTGGATCAACGTAAAGCTGAAATCAAACAAGACCTGACCATTCTGACTCCGGTATGGAAAGAACAGCAGAGCCTGGTTGCCCGGATTGCTCAATGCCAAAATTCTGAGCAGCAAGCAAGCCTGCGGCAGAAACTGTCTGTAATGCACAAACAGCAACCTATGGTCTTCGAGCGTGTTGATGCGGCATGCGTTGCAGAAATTATTGCCGGGTGGACGGGGATTCCGGTGGAACAAATCCTGGAGCAAAAACAGGGGCCGCTGAATACTCTGTATGAACGTTTGTGCGAACGGGTTACCGGACAATCACATGCGCTTGAGGCAATTGTCCGGCAGATTCGAACCAGTCGGGCGGGTCTTGCCGATCCGTTAAAGCCAATGGGCGTCTTTATGCTGGCCGGACCTTCCGGGACAGGTAAAACAGAAACAGCACTGGCCCTGGCAGAAATGTTGTACGGCGGAAGTAGAGGGCTGATAACGCTGAATATGTCTGAGTACCAGGAGGCACACTCTGTCGCCGGCCTGAAAGGCTCTCCCCCTGGCTATGTCGGCTATGGACAGGGTGGCGTACTGACTGAGGCTGTGCGTCGACAACCCTATAGCGTTGTTCTGATTGATGAAGTTGAAAAAGCACACAGAGATGTGATCGAACTTTTCTATCAGGTATTTGACAAAGGGGTCATGGAGGACAGTGAAGGGCAAACTATCGACTTTCGCAACACCTTCATCATTCTGACCAGTAATCTGGCTGATGATGTAATTATGGCGGCAGGAGAAAAGGAATCTCCTGATATCAATGCATTAGTCCGCCAGATACGACCTGAATTCAGCCGCGTATTTCCAGCGGCGTTTATGGGGCGTCTGACCCTGCTCCCTTACTTACCGCTCAGTGCCCAGGCGCTTAATAATATTATCAACGCGAAGCTCAGAAAAATCAGCCTGCGCTTTTCTGGCAGAGACGGTGAGAAGAGATCTCTCAGTTACAGTCCTGCAGTAGTGAGGTATATCGCTGACCGCTGTCATGTCAGGCAAAGTGGCGCGCGTGATGTTGATACTGTAATCAATCAAAGCCTGTTGCCTTTGGTGACCGATTATTTGCTCGAAGCTGACGGCAGCGGAAACCTGCATATCCTGGTGCAGGTTACGGGAAAAGATCTTGCCATCGTTACAGATCGACAGAGTAAAAGAAAATGAACTCAGGCACTGGTTTTCAGGCGCTAAAAGTTAATAAAAAAGATCCGAGACAGAGCCCGGAGTTTCTTGAAATCAACTGGTCCATGCAGAATGCAGATATTCGCAGGATGAGTGAAAGTGAATGGAAAACGCTGGATAGCCAGTGCCGGGCATACTGGCGTAAGTATGGGTATGATTTGCAGAGTGGGTGTTGGTTCTGTCTGATGAGCTTAAAGCTGGACGGCTGGAGAGGTCTGGCGCAGGGACTCAATATCCTGGTTAGAGTATGGCGCGGCAAGGCATCCGAATATTGCTGGCCTCCGGTCGTCGATTCGGATCGACGACGATATCTGCTTGAATGGCTGAATACACACGTAGTGACCAGTATTTACCAGCTTGACTGTGATGATAATTTTACGGCCATGGCCAGTAGTATTGCTGAAAGTATTGCACTGCTTTATGACGAAGCGGTGAAAACGGATGCGCGTTGCAGAAACTCTTTAAAAAATATGCATTATTTTCTTCAGGTTCGCAGTAAAGCATCTTCTTCTTTGATTTTAAGCCTTGCACATTTAAAAATTGATAAAGATATACGGCCAGAATTATCTCCGATCAATATTAAAACCAATTCCTCTGTCCAGGGGAGCAGCATAAAAAGAAAGCATCTTATTCAGGCTGGATGTGCAGGTATTATTGGCGGTATGTTGGCGACCATGCTGTTAATGTCCGGCATCAGATACATGGAAAAACCAGGAGTTACCGAAAAGCTTGCTGGGGTACTTCAGGATTTTCCGGGTGACGATGCACTGACAGCATTAGCATGGCAGGGGATAGATAAGGAAGAACTGGAAAGTCATCGTGATGAAATATTGCATAAGTCGGCGTCATTATTGACATGGATTGCGGATCGTCCAAACGATGAATTACTTCGCAAGGGCGATATTCTTGCTCAGCGTCTTGAAAATGCATGGCCTGATAATTCAGTCAGTCAGAAATGGAAGTATAAACTGCAGGCTAAGGCTAACATTTTACCCTCAACGTGGAACTACAAAGAGGTTACTGCCGATCTGGACGAATTTGATTTAAAACTGGCCAATGCAGAACAGAAAAAAGGAGGATATTTAACGATTTCTGAACTGAAAAGCTTTTCCTGGAAAATACGCAGAAAACTGGAAAGTTCAGGCGTACCACCAGAAGAACTGCTTAGATATTCAGCAGAGGATAAAGAAGGCAGCCGTAAAGAAATTCTGGAGTCTGTTGCAAAAACCTTGTCTGCTTTAAATGCTTTGTATGTATTGTCAGTGAACCAAAATGATAAGCCAGCACAAGAAAATCATTAAGTCCCAAAAGGATTATGCTCTTTAATGAACGTAATGTTTTTTCTGAAAAAATAAAGCTGATTTGATTTTGTTATTTTGAGGTGGCTGGCAACACTAAGCTAGCATCACCCGTGTAAAATTATACTAAACATGAGATTTAAAATGATAAACTTTGATAGAAGTATTTCAAAGAAATGTTTAAAAAAATTCAGTGAGAGAACTCAGGTTAGAAACGAAAGAGAAAAGATTAATAGCGATATATTACGGGCATGGGATTATGAATTAAATAAAAAAGCAAGACCAGATTTAATGATCGCACACTGTATCTCTTCCCGCGGAAGCGTTTCTGCCATTGGAAAAAAGAACACAAACTCACCTTTTTTAACAAAGACTGTAGAAGTGGTTCTATCATCATGGGATGTTATATCTGCCTGTTGTACAGGTGCAGTGTCGAATTCTAACGGTATTATGGAAGGTCGGGTGCCTCTGGATATTCAACTCAATCTTCGTGTTCCGGTACAAAATATTTTGGGTACGCATCATAGTGATGTGAGATTCAATAATTTTTCAGGGCTTGAAGGTAATGTTCCGCATGGACGTGTTCTGGATAAAGCGGCATTGACCGAAAGTATTTTTAAAGGGATAGAAAGACCTAATGATCATGGTTTCAAAATGTCTGGTCCTTATAATATTTTACGTCATCCAAATGAATTCTTGAGAAAAATTGTTTCCAGTGCGGTTAATTATAACGAAATACTTCTTGTGGGGAAGACAGGCGTACGGATGTATATGGACTTCCCATGTACTGAAATGATAAAGCTAATAGGGGTTTCATTCAGACCAAATTATCTTATAAAGCTTTTGATCAAAGGGGAATATGACGAAGAAACACTGTCAAAATTTGAAGAGGACATGGAGTTTATAAAAAAAATCCTCAGGATTAATGCTAGTAACAGACTTCTATTTCCGATGGGAAGACATCCTGGATTAAGGAGGCTTAAGTTTTCATATCACATTGAAAAAGCAGGGTTTATAACAGTTGATGGTAGCTCTTATGTGCTTAGATGAAAGCTAAATTTTTAACATTTTACTGATTATTCATAAGGTGCCGGGAGAATGTTCCTGCCAGCCCTGTTATCCGTTAATTATTAAGGAGATACGTATGGATGAAAAAAAGTGTGTGGCCGGCAATCCATTGCAGGTAAACAAGGCATTGGAACTACAGGCATTGATTATGTGTTATTTCCCAAAATATACTAACTGCGAAGTTAAGTTTGAAGAATGCAACTGGGATTTCGGGGGTAGTGATAATGTTATTCAGTCAAAAATAAGAAGTATGGCTATATCAAAAGGGTATTGTAAAAAGGATTTTATAGTGCGAAACCGGATGGTTGTAAAAAAAGAAAAAGCAATCAGCCCCATAAAAACCCTTCACAGGGCATTAGTAGCAACCTATGTTACTTCAGGTAATTACTATAATACGCCCTTAAGACGACGTCTCAATCCAGTTCAGCGGCTTGTGTCTGAACCACTTACCATGAGTATGGAGGATGTCATTGAAAAGTTCAGGCGTGAAAGCGAAGAAGCTGCCAGAGGTTATGGGTTTAGCCTTGATTTTACTGTAAGAAGCATGAGATTACAGGGCAGGTTGTCTGCGGGCTTTTCAACATTACTGCTTAAAAATCTGCTATTGGAAAGAAAAAGAAAAGGGACAACGTTTCGTGGCGTTCTGGCGTCATCACAGTTTGTGACTTTGCTCGATTATTACAGTCAGCATTCTACCGTTGTAACCACAGATCAATTTCTTTCCACTACCACATATCAGCTTGTTGCCAGAGAGTTTTCCGCAGGAAAATATGATTCCCGATCTGTTTCTGAAGGAGATAAAAAAGTTGTCTTTATCGTGGAGGGATACTCTGGTGCAGAAATATCAGCCTGGATTGATGAAGGTGAAGTGTTATATCCGCCAGAAGTTTATTTTCAGGTCTGTCCAGTAAATACTTATGAAAAAATACGTTATCTGGGTGCTACATACGGCGCGTTTATCTATAAATTAAAAGAGGTTCCTGCGCCAGATACCGATAAGGAAATACCCTTTTTAACAGATGTTCATAAATTGCAACGTTAAGGCATAATTTTAATAACATGTTTGATATCACACCTGAAAATGCTGGGGTTAAAACATACATTCCATAAATATCTTCTTTTGGTTTTTTAGCTTTTAAGAAGAATATGGCGGTGTTTTCAGGGTGAGGTTTCTCTTATTTTTTTCTGGTGGATGCTTTTATTTTTCTATAAAAGGTAATGTTTATGTTAACAAGCACTCAACGTGATAAGTTAAAAAATATATTTAATCATCGTGCTAAAATGAAGACAATCAATTCATTTTTATCCTTACAAGAACCTGCGGGCCCAGAGCAAATCCTTGAGCTAAGGAGGTTGTCTGACAATGATTATTTTTTTGTCCCTGTGATGCCTGAAAGGAAAGTTAATATCCCGAAACCTCATGGGCGATTTTTATTTGTTATTCCCTCTTTCTCGCCAGGAAAGGTCTTCTGTGGCGTACCTGATGGTTACCGGACGTTTGCTTCTGATATTATCAAACCAATACAGGGCCATACTTCAATATGTCTTGATAAAGATGTGTTTTTTGCGGGTGAAGTGGATTTTATTAATGGCGTATTGAAAAGCTGGTCGAATAACAGTGGTCATTATATGCCAAAAGCAGAACTCATTGATATTAATTTTATTCCGGCAGTAAAATTACTCTTGCCTAAAAGTAAGTTTAATGAGATTTTTTGAAGTAATTTTTTGTTAATGATAGACATGTAATTTTTTAGACTACTGTTTTTTTTGAAAAGCAGGATGTCCAGGAGTGCCAGAAAGATTCATTCACTACAGAATCTGGCAAATGCCTGCAAATACCTCAGAATTGGTAAAGGAAATAGATCGTTCATTACGGTCTGGAAGAATGCGTTAGCAAAGATACCTGAACCCTAAAATTTTATGAACAAGGAGCACCCCATCATGGAAAGTCAGAGTCTTGTTGATATCGCTGAGGCCTTTCCTCAGTCAGCCATCGATCTCAAATATGCCACCGCTGACAACCTCACCGGTAAGCCGATCTATCGCGACGCGCGTTGTCTGCTGCACGTTGATGCGGCGAAAGCGCTGGCAAAATGTATCAATATCGCCGGTGTGGCGGGCTATAAGATGCTGATCCTCGATGCATATCGGCCACCTGCTGCGCAGGCTATTTTATGGCAGGCCTGTCCGAATCCTGACTATGTTGTGCCGCTTTCGCGTGGATCAAACCACAGTCGCGGAACGGCGGTAGACGTGACGCTGATCGATGAGCGCGGTGAGATCGTGGATATGGGCACCGGCTTTGATGAGATGAGTGAGCACTCTCATCCTTATCATCCTGCAGTGCCTGTTCCGGCACAGCGCAACCGACTGATGCTTAATGCCATCATGCTGGGCGGTGGCTTTAGCGGTATTGCAACCGAATGGTGGCATTTTGAATTGCCCGGTTCAGAGAACTATCCTCTGATTGACGGTGTGTTTCACTGTTATTCCTCGTCTCATGCTGAAAATATCAACATCTGAAGCGTTATAAACAGACGGGGTATAATGAGTGCAGGGAAATGCGTATCGCGCTGTTTAATATAAGCAGAGTGATTAAATAAAGGAGTTCGGGCAGGGCGGAATGACGTTTTCATTTACAGCGGTTTTCTGGAGTAATAAAAATAAGCCGTGGCAGGCGCCACGGCTAACGATTTATGCAGACTGCCACTCGCTTTCAACATCCGCTTTGGCTTTAGAGAGAATGACTTTATTGTCATCCACTTCTTTAACCCAGCTGAATGGGATAATGTGGTGCTTGCCGCCTGCTTCAGGGTCGCTTTTCGCCAGTTTAATTTTGTCGTCGCCTTCAAAATGGTCGACAATACCGACATGTTCGCCGTTTACATCAACAACCTGTGCGTGATCCAGAATCTCTGATTTATCTACCATGGTGGCTTAATCCTTATATTTGATGAGTTAAGTTGCCCTCAGACAAAACAAGCCTGGTAGTTAAATACGTTTTTAGCCAGGCGATTAACAAAATGAAATAGTTAAGTGCACTGGTCCTGGTCGATATTATTTCCCCTCATAAGTGTGTGAAAGAAAAATAAGCGAAACCGCAGATAAGGCGGATTTGTCTGTTGCATCAGGCATTCTGACCTGTTCATCTGCCACATCACTTTAATCAGATTAGCTGCGTGAGTCTGCCGCGCGTTTAACAACAAGGCTATGATAATCAGACCCATCGCCTTGCGGTAGAGCAACCTGATCGCGGGCGGTTTAACGTACAGAAAGGAGTCCCTATGACAGCAGTCAGTTCATTGACCACCGAAGGCGGCGTCTGGATTAATCAGCCGCCGGTACACAGTCTGGATGGCAATACGTTGCAGTTCGAAACCGCATTAAACAGTGATTTCTGGCAGCGCACCTGGTACGGCTTCGAACGGCACAGCGGCCACGCCTTTGGCTTCTGGGTAGAAAACGACTTCACCGTTCAGGTGCAGGTGAGGGCAGAATTCAGTCAGCTCTATGATCAGGCTGGTCTGTTCATTCAGGACAGTGAAACGCATTGGGTTAAAGCGGGTATTGAGTTCAACGATGACCAGCCCGCCATTGGCAGCGTGGTCACGCGTGAGTTTTCTGACTGGTCTACCGGCGTTTTTCCAGGCGATGCGCGTCAGTTCTGGATGCGAGCCACGCTGGAAAATGCCGCGCTGAGGATCCAGTACTCCACTGATGGAGAGATATGGCCGCTGTTGCGACTCTGCCCGTGGCCGGGTCAGGGGCGGCGTTTTGTCGGCGTGATGGGCTGCTCGCCCGAACGCGAAGGGCTGGCGGTTAGCTTTATGGATTTCGCGCTGACTCCGCCGCTCGGTAAAGCACTGCACGACCTGTCATAACCCAGGGCAGATTGCTTATCATCGCAGAATCGGCTTAATTGTCGGGTCAGAATTTGCGGTGACGCGTCGTCCATACAGGGCAACGCTTTTACAGGGAAAGCCATGCGTTGTTCCAACTTGTTGACCAGACTGCTGGTCATCTTCTGCTGTGCCGGGTGGGCAGAGCAGGCCGCAGCCGATACCGTCTGGCTGAATAATGGCGACCGGCTGACGGGCACGATTCGTTATCTCAGTGACGGCAAGCTGGGTATAGAGACACAGTATGCCGGGACCGTCACGCTGGACTGGAATGCGGTCAGCACGCTCGCCAGCGAGAATCCGGTCAATGTCGAAAACAAACAGACCGGTGAGCATTATCAGGTGCGGCTCAGCTCGTCCGATCCCGGCTATGTCTGGGTTGAGCGCAACGAGCAGGAGCAGCAGGTCTCCCTCAGGCGTATTGACGAGTTTATGAAAGCCAAAGTACGCACCGATCAGCTCGCCTGGACCGGCAACATCGATGCGGGCGTCAAAGTCAAAAAAGCCTCGACCAAAACGGATGACTACAGTTTTGCGCTTAACACCAAACTCAACCAGGGAAAATGGCGGCATGACATCGGCGCGACCTTCAATCGCGAGCAGGAAAACGACAGCATCAACACCAGTAACTACAGCCTGCGCTATGCCTTTGATTACCTGGTCAGGGAGCAATATTTCTGGCAGACCCGCGCGACCTACAAGCGCGACTGGGTTGAGAATCTCTCCCGGCAGGCGCTGATCGGTACCGGGCCAGGCTATCAGCTGTGGGACACTGAACTCAGCGCGTTCTCACTCTCATTGCTGGGCGGTGCCTTTGAGTATGGCTACAGCGATGACAGGGAAGAGCGACATTTTGGCGGCTCAGTACGCTGGAACTATCAGCGCTATTTGCTGGGCAAGTCGGTCACGCTTTACAGCAATGGCGACATCGGCCATTCGCTGGACGATGACGGGGTATTTATGCTGGATGCGGAAGTCGGAATGCGCTATAGCCTGACTTCCTGGTCAACCCTGCATATTGGCTATCATCGCAACCTGGTCAGCGGCATACCGGATACCCTGAATGAAGGCATCTTCTCCACCGGGCTTGGGCTAAAGTGGTAATCCGCAGATTGCGCAACGCCGCAGCAAATCCTTACGGTTTTTATCCGGTTACAGGCCCGGCATTAGCTAAGCTCCATGTACTGTCACAACAGGAATGCAGAAGATGATCGTAAGTAGCATGGTGTATCGTCCGGGATGCGCGGGCGAAGAGGTCCAGGTCGATGATATCAGTGAAGTGATTAAAGAGCCGGAGGCGTTTATCTGGCTTGGGCTGTGGCAGCCAGACGCTGAGTTTATGGCGAAGATTAAAGAGGAGTTTGGACTCCACGAACTGGCGGTTGAGGATGCGCTTAATGCCCATCAGCGACCTAAAATCGAACATTATGGCGACTCACTGTTTATTGTCGTGAAGACGGTGTGCGCTAAGGATGATACCTGCGAGCTGGGTGAGTCCCATTTCTTTGTTGGGAAAAAATTCCTGATCAGCATCCGTCACGGCGCATCGGAAAGCTACACCCCGGTGCGACAGCGGGCGTCTGAAAACCCGGCGCTGCTAAAATTTGGTCCGGCCTATCCGCTTTACTGCCTGCTCGATTTTGTCGTGGATCGGTATGCTCAACTCTCCACCTCTCTGAATGAGCGGGTCGGGCAGATGGAGAACGATCTCTTTACCAGCGAATTCGACCGCAAGTCGGTGCAATCGGTTTACACCATGCGTCGTCATCTGCTGTCGCTGCGCAATGCGGCGCTACCGGTTGAAGAGATCTGCAATCAGCTGATTCACCTGCATGAAGATTTGATACCCCGTCCGCTGCGTGCCTATATCCGTGACGTACAGGACCATGCCCGCCATGTGGTAACCGACGCGGAAGATATGCGCGAGATGCTGACCAGCGCCATGCAGGTCAATCTGGCGCTGGTCACGGTGCAGCAGAATGAAGTGGTGAAAAAGCTGGCCGGCTGGGGCGCGATTCTGGTGATTCCGACAGTTGTATTCAGCATGTATGGCATGAACTTCGAGCACATGCCGGAGCTGAAGTCGCTGTATGGTTATCCGCTGGCTGTCGGGCTGACGCTGGTGGCCTGCGGCGGGCTGTGGGCCAGGCTGCGCCGCTCTGGCTGGTTGTAATCGTGACGGGTCAGGAGAGGGTGCATAAACGGTCATCCTGTTCCTGACCCGTGTTCTTTCGCTGTACCTGACGCAACTGCCCGTTTTTGCTGCGGGTCCACATGAAGATGCGCGGGATTGGTCCGGCAGAACAGGCAACAGACACCGCCACAAAGCGAACCCTTTGACGCTGCGCTTATTCTGCCGCTGCCCTTGTAATCCTGTCGATTTAGTTCAGACTCACTACTCCACTCATGTTTTATCATCAGAGCTGGCCTGACTATCAATCAGCGTTATGCTTTTACAGTCAGGATTAATGTGAATGAATTTACACGTTTTACCTTCTATCCGATCACCGGCTGGCATATCGGTCCTCTGAGCTCGCATCAGGCACTCGTCCTCAAATTCGGTTATATCGATCCCGACGCCCCGCGTGAACATGGCCCGCAGGAGACGCTGTTCCTGGGGCTGACCATTGAAATGGCCAAAAAACTGGTTGCCAGTCTTTCCGAACATATCGACTACGCCGAAAAAATGGGCAACCAGCACTAGTTTCCATCCGGGAAGACGCCTGGCGGTTGGCATTCAGTAATCCATCGTCGGGTGCGCACACCGTTACGCTGCCGCCGCATTTAACCTACTGGCACCACCGCCGACAATAACGCTATCCACGCCACTCTACGCGACTGGCCTACGCTGCGATTCACTGGCTGTCGCTGCGGGGTTCGTTTTCGTCTGATTGCAGCATAATGAGTCCTGTTTGAGTCAGCAGCGTCTGTGCCCGACGGGCCTCCACGCCTCTTTTGGACTATTGGTGATTAATCAGCAATAGCCCTGTTCTTTCATGGTGAACACACTTTTTTGTCATCCTGATGTCAAACCAGCGACAATAAGAGAGCAGGAACAGCATCCGACTGACCGGTCAACAACGTTGCCTGCGCGACGGTACGTAACCCGTTGAGTGCCATAAGTAACCATAAAGATCGTCTACACTGCTTAGGGTCTGTTCCACATTGAGGTGTTGCCATGACCGAACATGAATTCAGAAAATTGTTAGCCGAACAGGGCTTTGATGAGCCGCTGCTGGTTGAACGTGCAGCGTCAGCCCAGCTTGATAATCACGTCCATCCCTTTGAGGCGCTGGCACTGATTCTCAGTGGTGACATCACTATCAGTACTGAACAGGGCGACACGACGTATCATCCCGGTGAGACATTTCACCTGCAGCCGAATGAGCTGCATCGCGAGGCGTTTGGTCTGCAGGGCGTCAGTTATCTGGCGGGACGTAAATATGAGTAACGAGTATTAGCATGAAGGTTTCAGACGATCTCTTTATCCGGCTGGCGCGCTCACCGTTCCGCCAGCGTTTTCGCCTTGGACGCGCTGAATATGATTACGCCAACAGCAAAGGCGAGTCGGTAGTGAGGCAGCACGCCGCAGAGTTTGTGGAACAGCGCCTTGCGCCTGCCCAGCCTGAGAATGATGGCAAACAGACACCCATGCGCGGCCATCCGGTGTTTATCGCCCAGCACGCCACCGCGACATGCTGTCGTGGCTGTCTGAGTAAATGGCACAATATCGGACAGCATCAGCCGCTGAGTGCTGAGCAGCAGGCGTATGTGGTAACGGTGTTACTGGCGTGGATTACGCGACAGCTGGAACAGCCTGCGCCGCCTGCTCGCGTGACCCGAAATCAGCCTGAAAAAGACGACGATCCGCAGCTCGCGCTTTGGTAGTGGGCGAAAAATCTACAATCAATCACTTTTTCTGGTGAAAACTGGCCCTTTTTCATTCCTGGTTTATTCTTAAATCTTTCCTGGGAAGGCTATGCCAGGATTAAAACCTACACGGCAACGATGAATACAGAGGGAATTATGAAGAAATCAATTATTGCACTGTCTGC
The DNA here is from genome assembly GCF_041982285.1 of Pantoea sp. ANP04. NCBI lineage: Bacteria > Pseudomonadati > Pseudomonadota > Gammaproteobacteria > Enterobacterales > Erwiniaceae > Pantoea > Pantoea sp. ANP04. The sequence continues at coordinate 29,804 of NZ_JAUTYS010000016.1, forward strand.
TATTTTGCTGGCCTCGCCAGTATTTGCTGCTACTACTACAGACAACACCGTTGCAGAAGCGCATAAAGGCGCTGATACCGCGAAAGAAAAACTGCATCAGACCCAGAACGAAGGCGAAGAGCTGAAGCTGAAGTCTGAGCACGCCGCTGAAGGCAAGAGCCACACCACCGGTAGCAAAATCACCGAAGGTACACAGAAGGGCTGGCACAAAACCAAAGAAGGCACTGAGAAAGGCTGGGATAAAACCAAGCAGGGTGCTGAAGATCTGAAAAACAAAGCGACCAACTAATTCGCTGCTGTTTCAGAGTTAAAAAAAACCCACCGAAAGGTGGGTTTTTTTATGGCCTGACGCTGTCAGGGCTTATTCAAGGCTGCTTTCTCTCTCTGCGAGGCGACTAACGCTGAGACTTTGCTTTCCGTTTCTGCAGCCGCTTCCGCTGATGCCGCAGCCGCTTCTGCCGCGGCTTCTGCTGCTGCCTCGGCGGCGTCATCGGACTGTTTCTTGCCTTCTTCGATAAACTCTTCGTCGATGGCTTCGATATTCTCGCGGTTATCGCGTCCGGAGAGGAGATTCCAGCAGGCGATAAACAGAGCAGCAATCACCGGACCGATAACAAAACCGTTAATGCCGTAGATTTCCATACCGCCCAGCGTGGCAATCAGGATCATATAGTCAGGCATTTTGGTGTCTTTGCCGACCAGCAGCGGACGCAGGATATTATCCACCAGACCGACAATCACCACGAAGAAACCCACCAGGAACAGCCCTTTCCACAGTGCGCCAGTGGCGAAGAAGAAGATCGCCGCAGGCACCCAGATAATGGCGGAACCGACGGCCGGAATCAGGGAGAGGAAGGCCATCAGCGCACCCCACAGCAGGCTGCCGTCGATGCCGGTAAACCAGAAGGCCAACCCGCCGAGAATACCCTGAACGATACCGACTACCACCGTGCCTTTCACCGTCGCGCGCGCCACGGCGGCAAACTTCACCATCAGGTGATGCTTCACGTAGGTTGAAAGCGGCAGCGCTTCCAGAATCAGATGTACCAGATAGGAGCCATCTTTCAGCAGGAAGAACAGCAGATAAAGCATGATGCCAAAGCCGACGGTGAAGCTGAACGTTCCTTTACCGATAATAAAGGCGCTGCCCGCAACATACTGACCGCCCTTAAGGGCAAACGAGGAGAGCTTCTGCTGAATCTGCCCGGCGTTATCCAGATTGTTTTCAGCCAGAAAATGCTTCGCCCAGCGCGGCAGATGCTGCAACAGATCGGCGAAGACCACCGGGAACTGCGACGAGTTGGTCTGCAGCTTGTGATAGACCGCGTTGGTTTCAACCACCAGTGAGGAGGCAATGATCGCCAGCGGCGTAAACACAATCAGGCAAATACAGAGCAGGGTAATTAACGCCGCTACGCCATTACGATCACCCAGTCGATTACGAAGCCAGGTTTTCAGCGGATGGAAAATGACCGCCAGAATCGCTGCCCATAAAATCGACGAGAAATAGGGCGAAAGGACGTCAAAAAAAGCGACGGTGGCGATAGCCAGAATCAAAATGAAAAACCCGATGTTCAATCCTTTAAAACGCATGGAAAAACCTCATCTGGAACAAACGCTGATAAACCCGACGCGCAAATTTTCTGTGCCTGTCTTCGCCTATGCGAGGGCCTGGGACGCATTAACGGTCTGGCTTTGTTCTTAACACGCTGCTGGTGGCAGCATCATACTGGCTAACTATCTGAAAGGTCTGGCAGAAGTGATGAACGGATAATGTTCGTTCGCTGCGTGACTTCCGGTCGGTAGCAGGCTGCTTATGACTGCAGCGCGCTGAATCCTACATTAGCGTAGCGGTTTCGACCATTATTGGTAGGTCAGAGACTCATGTTCTCTGTGTATGCTGCCGATAATAGCGTTGACTGAGCAAAAAACAGGCAATAAGAAATGGGTAAACCGAGCGTTTTAACGGTGCTGCTGGCGCTGGCACTAACCGGCTGTGCCACCAAACAGTATCCTCAGGCGGCGGCGGTAACGCCGGAAGAGACGGCGACACTTAACTGCAGTGCACTGGATCAGGAACTCGTGAAAGCGCACAGCGTGCAGAGTGACATTGAGCAAACCGGCCAGTTTGATGCACTGACCGTACTGGGGTTTGTCGGCGATTTCGGGCTGGGTAATGGCATTGCGAAATACAATGCCAGCCAGAAGGCAGAACGGCGACTGAATCAGTTACAGTCGCTGAAAGCCGCGAAGTGCAGCCAGCGACTGTCGTAGCGGGCGGCTTAAAATCAGCCAACGGTTCCTGCGCGGACATGCTGCAGCCGGACATTTTCGGCTGCACGTTTACCTGCCAGAAACGCGTGATCCGAATTGTAATATTCCCACTCGCTGTAGCGACCCGACAGATGAATATCCTGAGTCAGCAGCCACTGACGGATCAGCGCCACGTTATCGCTTCGTGCATGGTCATAGACCACGTAGGCATAGGGCATATCAACCTCTGAAGCACAAAGCAGCGGATCGTCCGCAGTGATCATGCCGACCCTGATGCAATCCTGACGGCAGCGCTCAATCAGCGCATCGCCCTCCAGCGGCAGTGGGTTGGCCGCATTGTAGGTGATTTCGCAGGTTAAGCCGAATCCGCCAGGCGGATTGCAGTGTGGGCTGGCATTACCCTGCACAAAGATGCGGTGGAACAGCGTATCGCCAGGATAGTAAATCCAGTGCTTTTCGGTCAGATCAGCGCGACCAATGCCCAGATTCACACAGCGCACCGAAACAAACTGCAGCTGCTGCGCCGCCCGTTGCACACTCTCCGGCACCTCATCGCCCATCAGTTTAATCAGCTCAGGTAGCGGCATGGTGCTAATCAACTGCTCATAACGGTAGTGGCGACCATCCGCCAGCAGCGCAACATGCGCCTGCGAATAGATGCGGGTCAGCGTCGTATCCGTTTCCAGCGTACATTTCAGATGCGGCAGGAAGCCGGACATCAGTGCCTGGAAACCGCCGCGCAGCGGATAGCCAAATCGGGCGTTAGGGCCGACCGGTTTCGCCAGTGGTTGTAGTGCGCCATCGATGATCTGCGACAGATCGGGCAGTGGGACGCGTCCGCCCAGCCAGGAGGTTTCCATATCTGTCAGCGGCACTTTCCACAGCTTCTGGTTGTAGGGCAGGGCAAAGTGACGTGCGATGCCTTTACCCCAGGTTCGCATAATGAAGTGCTGGAAATCCTCTTCGCCTTCCACCATGCCGCTGCTGCTGCCCTCATCCGGAATCGCGCCATCCGCACAGCAATCCCGCCGCGCCCGCGCGCGATCCAGCGGCACGGCAGCTGTCGCCGTTGCGCCATAACGCGCCTCGATAGCCCCCAGCACGCACTCTTTTACCACCTCGACCGGCAAGCCGTGCAGCGCAGACTGGAACGGATAGCGGGTATACACGCCGTCACTGTAGACCCAGGCTTCACGTGCCTGCCAGTGCAGATTGTCGCCCAGCAGCATTTCATAGAGCTGCAACACATATGGGTCCTGCGAGAACATAATGTGACCAGCATAATCGAAGGTGAACCCCTGATCGTCAATCGAGCGGCACCAGCCGCCTGGGGTGCTATTTTTCTCCAGCAGTACGGCACCTTCGCCATAGTGATAACCGGCGCTCAGCCCGGTGGGTCCGGCTCCGATAATCAGGCACGGCACCGCATCGCTCTCCAGCATGGCCGGCGTTAAAGGTGTGACGTTAGCCTGTGCGCTGGCCTGACTGGCTGACTTCAGGGCAGGCTGACGTTGCGCGAGCGCCTGCTGGATCAGTCCATGTATCTGCTCAGCGGTGCGATCCCATGAGGTGGCATCCACTTTTGTCTGCATCCGTCCCATCAGCGCCAGCCGCTCAGCGGCACCCATCGCCATTGCCTGTTCACAGGCGGCAATAAACGCCGGGTGAGTTTCTGCTACTGCCACCTCCTCTGCGTAGTGGCGCGCCACATCGACAATCGCGGTACTGACAATCGGCAGCTGCGCCGCCATATATTCCAGCACCTTGGTAGGCGAGATGAAGCGGGTGGAGGCATTAATGGCGAACGGCATCAGACAAACATCCCAGCCTGCCAGAAATTGCGGCAGTGCCTGGTAGGGCTGCTGGCCGAGCCAGTGAATATTGTCGCGCTGTGGCAGGCTGGCGGGATCAATTTTTACTACCGGCCCAACCATAATGATCTGCCATTCGGGGTGGGTGTCTGCCAGCGTCGCAATCAGCGACAGGTCGATGCGCTCATCAAGCACGCCGTAGTATCCCAGACGCTGCGGTGGAATCGTATCCTGCAACGGATGACGATTAGTGCGATCGCGTGCCTGCTCAAAATGAACAGCATCGACACTGCTGGGAAAGCAGTAGACCTGAGAATGTTTGTCACGCTTCGCTTCGTAGAGACTGGTGCCGCCCGTAAAGACCAGATCGGCGCGGGTCATCAGTGCCGATTCGCGCTGTTGTAACTGGCGCGGCGCATTCTGGAAAGCGGAAAGCTCATCCATACAGTCGTAAATTACCAGCGAGGGATCAAACGGCGTCAGCAGCGGCAGCGCCATCGGCGTATAGAACCAGATCAGCGGCTGTTCATCTTCCTCAAGAAGTGGCGCCAGCAGCAGCAACAGTGGCGCGATCTGGCTGTCATGAAAACCGGGCGCGTCGCTGTCGGTATGTGGCTGGATGACCGTGATGTTAGCGGCAGGTGAACTCTGATGCAGACCCGGTGGCCCCGACTGCCGGACCGGCTCCTCGACAAACAGCACGCGATAGTGCTGCGCCAGGCGTGTCAGAAGCTGCTGCGGACGCTGGAAAACAAATCCCCAGCGTAAATGGCTGAAAACAATGAGAACAGGTGGTTTCATGGTGTGCTCCTGACGTTGTAGTGGGGACTGAATGTGCTGCAAAAAGCGCTGCGCCTGCCGTAAAGCGTCGGCATAAGGCTGCTGTAACTGGCGGGCGTAAGGATCCGGCCCCAGCAGATCGAGATCCCATAAACCGCTGCGGGTCCAGAAGGTTGTCTCTTCCCACAAGGGACGATCGAGGATCGGATAGAGGCAGATGCCGATCAGATCAACGCCTGCCAGCTGTGCCTGCGCTACCTGGGTGGTGATTTCGCTGATCCAGGCTCCACGTCCGCTGCCAACATGACTCGTTTCCGCCAGCAGAATGGGCCGCTGGTAACGCTGCCAGACTTGCTGCAGCATCTGATGCAGTGGCTGGCGGCGGTTGTCGCCCAGATGCCAGTAAAGGCGGAGGTTTGAGCCCTGTTCCCACTGGTTATCGTGGTAGTAATTCACGCCAATCAGATCGAGATAGCGGGGTGTGCCACCCAGCTCCGGGTTACGCCTGCCGCTAAGCATGTCCCACGCCTGATACTGGGTATCGCACATCTCACGTGCCAGCACGTCACTGGTGGGATCGGCAGGATCGGGCACGATATGGATCAGCGGATCGCAGTGCAGCAGACGGGCGCGCGGATCGGCCAGCCAGATCGCATCACAGGCGGCCAGAGTGGCGCGAACCAGTTGCTGCTTGGCAGCATCCGCCCGATCCGGCGCCGGAATCGCCTCACAGGCGAACAGCCCGACCGAGATGCCCCAACTGACAAAGGAGATTTCATTCATTGGGGAGTAGACCGGCGGCTGCTGATACCAGGGCACCAGAAAGCGGGCCAGCGCACCGCAGAACGCAGCAAAGCGACTGATAAAATCGTGATCAAACAGGCTGACGCCAGCGGGCCAGCCGTAATGGCAGATTGTCCAGCTCAGCTGGATGCCCTGCTGCTCTGCGGCCCGCATCCGCGCAGCGACCGTCGAAAAGTCATAATGCCCATCGCGTTCACATAAGCGCCAGCCGACGCTTTCGCGTACCGTGCGAATAGAAAAGGGGGACAGCGCGGCATAATCCTCTGCTACACGTGCCTGATGCTGATTAAGATCGTTCATCGACAGCGCAATCCCGGCAGGATTGATATGGTCGGCACCTTCATAGCCGGCCTGCCAGAAACTGGTAAAAGGCGTCATGGCATCTCCCGAAAAAAAAGCAACACGTTTCTCTCTGACGAGCCGTCGTGAAACGGGTCAGGGCGTTACAGGTATGCATTGCAGACTGGTCGTTATGACCAGTCTGAACAGATGGGCGATCCTTGCCATAAGGCACAACCACTGAAGGACAGGCATCAGGTCCTGTGGCGGTCTGGACGAGAGATAGCAGGTATCTATGTGCGGCGCTATCGACAGGAAAAAGACTGACTTCTCTGAATGTTATCGGGTTTACGGAAGCCTTACTGGAAAGTATAGATGCGAGAGTGTGGTAATCAACTCATTGAAGTAAAAAGAAAAAAGCGTAGCGGTAAAAGAATTCCAGTCAGAAACAGGATGTTTTTTGGTTAAGTTTCATAATCTGTTTGATAAGCGCAACGTGAACAGCGTCAGCGCTATTTTCAGCTTTATTAACCTTTTCCTTCACATGCAGAGAGGTCAGACTCACCCGCTTTTACGTTACAGCTTCGCTTGCCTTTTGGCGGGCTGGCGACAAGATTTACTTATCACTGGCCTGAATCTGCGGGTCATCAACGGAGGGCTGCGATAATGCGCGTTCCCTTAAAACAGGATGTTTAGCAGACTATGTTCTCATTCGACTGGCACCGTTTCTTACTCAACGATCAACCGGCCACTTTTTTATTTGAGGTGGTGGCGCGGGTCCTGATCGCATATCTGGTGGTATTCACCTTTTTGAAAGTGTCTGGACGACGCGGCGTGCGCCAGCTGTCCCTGTTCGAACTGGTGGTCATCCTGACACTGGGCTCGGCATCGGGTGACGTCACATTTTACGATGATGTACCGGTGTTGCCGGTCATTATGGTGTTTGTGGTGCTTCTGGCCCTCTACCGCCTGACGACCTGGCTGACGGCACGCAGCCCGCGCTTTTCACGATTTATTCAGGGCGACGTCATTACGCTGATTAAAGATGGGTTGTATGTGCTGGAAAGTCTGGATCGGCTGAATATTTCCGAAGATGAGTTCTTTATGGAGTTGCGGCAGAGCGGCGTGGAGCATCTGGGACAGGTCCGGCTGGCGCTGGTGGAGGTCGACGGTCAGCTTAGCCTCTATTTCTATGATGATAATGAGATGCGCGCCGGGCTAAGCATACTGCCGCCGGAGCATCGGCAGGATTACAGTACGGTGCCGATCAGCGCCCTTTACGCCTGCACGCATTGCGGGCAAACACAGAGGATAGAAGCCGGGCAGCCGGCCGTCTGTCCGCGCTGTCAGCGGCAGCGCTGGTCTGCGGCACTGAGCGTGCGTCGGCTGCATTAATGGCCCGTGCCTGCTTAACCTTTCCGGCTTGTCGCGTCAGTATCGCCCCGATGAGCACCGGCGAAACAGGCGCTGAGTGAGCGCTTTTGCTCTCCTTCGGCGGTGAAATTATCCGCGCTCAACCAGGCGTTCAGGGCGCGCTGAACGTCTGGCCATTCCCGATCAATCATCGACAGCCAGTCGGTATCCCGATTACGCTGTTTTCGCGTCATGACCTGACGAAAACGGCCCTCAAATCGAAACCCCAGCCGTTCTGCTGCGCGTCGTGACGCCACATTGGTTGAATCACAGCGCCACGCGACTCGCCGATACCCCAGCGAGAAAGCCTGTTGCAGCAGCAGAAAAATCGCCTCGCTGCCGATAACACTACGCTGCATCAGCGGCGACCAGGTGACGTGACCGATTTCAAGGGTGCCATGTTCGGGTTCAATGCTGGCGAAGCAGACCACACCGCAGGGCTGCTGATTCGGCGTGCAGACAGTGAAGGGTACCAGGGCTTTATCAGCAACTTTATCCGCAATCCAGCGCTGCATCTGCATCAGCGAAGCGGGCCGCTCTGCGCTCAGCCAGGTCCAGTCGCGATCATCCGGTGCCAGCATAAAGGCCTGTAACAGCGACGCCGCATGTTCCACGCTAAGCGGTAAAAGAAGGCAGTGCTGTCCCTGGAGAGGAACGCCGTGAGGTCTGGCGACCGGCTGCCAGTCGGGCAACGCTTCACCGACCGGCTGATCAAACTGATTGATGTTCACTGGCATCCTCCTGAAGGGAATAGGGACGGGAAGCGGGAAAACTTTCGAGCTGTACTGACGGGCTATCCTGAACCGCGAGTAAACCCGTCGCAGCTTGTTCCCGCTACCCACATAACTTTGCCTGTTACTGACAGAAAATGAAAACCCTTCAGGCAGCATAGCGACACCGAATTCATTGAGGTGTGCGTATGAAAGTGAGGCTGGCCAGTACATTACTGTTTTTGCTGTTATCGTTTGGCGCGTTTTCACAACAGGTGATCAGTGAAAGTCATCCCCATTCACGCAGTGCGCGACTGCTCGAGCAGGGGAGTCAGGTGGACACGGCGGATTCGCCGGATGAACATCTGCTGGAGCGGCGGGAGTGGCGAAGCAGTCTGGAGCGTAAGCCGTTTTGAAATGAATTCCCCGGCAGAGTTCTCTGCCGGGGAGCAGGGAATGTGGCCCTGCTGGTTCATGTGACTAAATGGTGGCCTGGGAGGCTGCCATGCCAGGCACCAGAATCACCTTGCGACACTCCTCTTCGCGTTTTGCGAAAATATCGTAGCCGCGTGCGGCATCTTCCAGCGGGAGATGGTGAGTTATAATCTCTTCCGGCGTCAGATGGCCCTGCTCAATCAGCTTCAGCAGGTCAGGCAGATAAGCATGGACATGCGTCTGTCCCATCTTAAAGGTCAGCCCTTTGTCGAAGGCATCGCCAAACAGAAAGCCGTGAATAAATCCTGCGTAGACGCCTGGCACGCTGACGATACCGCCACGTCGCACTGCAGCAATACACTGACGCAATGCTTTGCCGCTACTGCCTTCCAGCTTGAGATTGGTGAGCACGGTCTCAGTCATGCTGCCTTTTGCCTCAAACCCGACGGCATCAATTACGGCATCTACACCGCGATTGCCGGTACTGTGTTCGATAATCCAGCCAGCCGGATCATCAATTTCATCGAAATTAATCGGGATTACGCCGTAACGTTCGCGGGCAAAGTTTAAGCGGTAATTATTATGGTCAATCATGTAGATCTGTTCTGCACCCTGCTGGCGGGCGCAGGCAGCACTGAGCAGGCCAACCGGTCCGGCACCGAAAATTGCCAGGCTGGAGCCCGGCTTGACCTCAGCGTTTTTCACCGCCTGCCAGGCAGTGGGCAGAATATCCGACAGGAACAGCACTTTTTCATCCGACAGCACCGACGGCACTTTGAACGGGCCTGTATTGGCTTTGGGCACCCGGACATATTCCGCCTGGCCGCCAGGCACACCGCCATAAAGCTTGCTGAACCCAAACAGCGCCGCAGGTGGCGTGATGTTTTTGCGGTTCAGGATAGCGCCTCGTCCGCTATTGGTATTTTCACAGGCGGCATACTGACTCATGAGACAGAAAAAGCAGTCGCCACAGGCGATAACAAAAGGGATGACAACCCGATCACCTTTGGCCACGGCGGTCACGGCGCTTCCGGTCTCAACCACTTCACCCATAAACTCATGACCGAAGATATCGCCATGCCCGGTCCCCGGGATTTTGCCGCGATAGAGATGCAGGTCTGAACCGCAAATAGCGGTAGCGGTCACACGCAGGATAATATCATCGGCGGCTTCCAGTCCCGGATCGGGCACGTTATCCACACTGACTTTATGGGGACCATGATAAGTTAATGCTTTCATCTCTTCATCTCCTGCTGACAAGGGAATGGTGGTCAGGCCAGAAGGCGTGACTACCCGCGGGAAAGACTCAGGGAACCTGAAATCGCAACCTGCCTGAAGTGTAGTAACCCTTTGAGGAGTAAGCAGAGCGGTGCATATGACTGACCTGTATCAGCCGGGCTGACAGGGCGGATGCAGCTGGATCGTAGCGACCGGGGCGGAGGCCGAATCGGGCTGCCAGCGGGCCAGATCGGCAAAGGCACGACGATAAACCGTATCGATCTGCGCCGGAACCTGTTCGATGTAGTGAAACGCATGCTCGCGTGTTTCACCGGTGAGATTCTGCAAATAGTGCCGTGCGTCATCCAGCGTGGGGATCTGGCCTTCCGTTCCCGCCATGCGGGCGGGCAGACCGGTCCAGATTAATCCTTCAATGCCTTTCGTCTGTGCCCACTCCGCCAGCGGTCCGGTTGCGTTCTCTGTCACCGTAATCATGCCGATGCCATCGACGCGGCTGTCCGGAATCGCCTCACGAAGGCGCAATGCACGGCAGGCGCTCTCCAGTGACGCCGTGTTTAACCAGGCCCAGAGTACCTGCACCGGTTTTGCGTTCAGACAGATTGCGGTCGAGAGTTCACCGCCGTCAGCGATGCGCACAAATTCAATCGGTACCGCAGGACCATCATGATGCCACGGACTGGCCACTGGCAGGTCGCCGGTTTTCCAGATTAACGATCCCCATCCCAGGCAGGCAATCTTCATTTTCATCTCCTTTGCATCTGTCGGCGTGATCGCGACAGCGTGAGGTAAAGCGTAGTCCGTTATGCTGAATCGTTGCAGGGATCACCTTTTTAAGGGGGTAAAACCGCCACATAAATGGCATGATCGCCGTGCAGTCGCCTTGCACGATATGACGGATTTTTGCGCAACACATGCGAGTTTATCTTCGTTACTTGAAGTTTTATCGTCATGTAGTGTAAAAAGTGGCGCACGCAATCGATTACCTATGCGCGGGCGGATCAGCGGCACCCTTCACTGATCCGCTTGCAGCAGAGGCGGAGAGCGGGAGAGACCTTTTCCTGCCTGTTGGCTCAAATTAATGGCGGCTTTTAACACGGAAAATCTGATGAAAACCACGCAAACGGGCACGCTGGGTGCGCTTGAGAGTGACGTCGATACGGGATGGCGTAAAACCGACACCATGTGGATGCTGGGTTTATACGGCACGGCAATTGGCGCGGGTGTACTGTTCCTGCCAATTAATGCGGGTGTCGGCGGTCTGATCCCGCTGATCATTATGGCGGTGCTGGCTTTTCCGCTGACCTTCTTTGCGCACCGCGCTCTGACGCGCTTTGTGCTCTCCGGTAAAAATCCGGCCGGTGATATCACTGAAGTGGTCGAGGAGCATTTTGGCGTCGGCGCGGGCAAGCTGATTACGCTGCTCTATTTCTTCGCTATCTACCCGATACTGCTGATGTACAGCGTGGCGATTACCAATACGGTAGAGAGCCTGATGGTGCATCAGCTTGGCCTGGTGCCACCGCCGCGTGTGCTGCTGTCGCTGCTGCTGATTGTCGGACTGATGACCATTGTGCGTTTCGGCGAGAAGATGATCGTGAAAGCGATGAGCGTGCTGGTTTACCCGTTTGTGGCGGTACTGATGCTGATGGCCTGCTACCTGATTCCACACTGGCACGGCGCGGCGCTGTCGACCCTTAACGTTCAGCCTGCGGGCAGCAGCCTGTGGATGACGCTGTGGCTGGCGATTCCGGTGATGGTCTTCTCGTTTAACCATTCACCTATCATCTCTTCCTTTGCGCTGGCGAAGCGCGAAGAGTATGGCGATGCCGCTGAGAAAAAGTGTTCGCGCATTCTGGCCTGTTCGCACCTGATGATGGTAGTGACGGTGATGTTCTTTGTGTTCAGCTGCGTGCTGAGCCTGTCGCCCGAAGATTTACACGCTGCCAAGGCGCAGAACATCACCATCCTTTCTTATCTGGCTAACCATTTTCAGGTGCCGATGATTGCGTGGATGGGGCCGCTGATTGCCATTGTGGCGATCACCAAATCATTCCTGGGTCACTATCTGGGTGCGCGCGAAGGATTTAACGGTATGGTCAATAAGGCGTTGCGCAGTCGCGGTAAGACCATCGCGCCAGCCAGACTGAATCGCCTGACGGCACTCTTTATGCTGCTGACCACATGGCTGGTGGCGACGCTGGACCCGAATATTCTCGGCATGATTGAGACACTGGGCGGACCGATTATTGCCATGATCCTGTTCCTGATGCCGATGTATGCCATCCAGAAGGTGCCCGCGATGCGTAAATACAGTGGTCACATCAGCAACCTGTTTGTTGTGCTGATCGGACTAATTGCTATCTCTGCAATCTTCTATTCGCTGGTGAAGTAACACGCAACAGGCGCATCTCAGTCACGCTGAGACGCGCCTGCTTTCCTGCCCGCCACTCGCCGTTCTTACTCTCCTCCTCCGCAATTCTGCGCCATCGCTTCGTGATTTCAGCCAGCAGTCGCGTTCCAGATCTTCTCGGACAGTAGCATCCGGTCAGCAATTTTTACATTTGTTACGTATTCGCATGGTAAAGTAAACGCGAATAATTATTATTCCTTTATGGGACAGGAGAAAAATGAAAATCGGGATTGCTGCAGCTACCACACTTTTACTGTCAACGGCCTGTGCGGCTACCACCTATCCGGTCACCGTGACCGACATGGACGGCCAGAAAATTACGCTGCAAAAAGAGCCGCAACATGTAATTTTGCAGGATGGGCGCGACGTGATGTCGCTGGCACTACTGGATCGACAGAATCCGTTTCAGCGGGTTGTCGCCTGGAACAACCTGCCGAAAAAGCAGGACACTCAGACCTGGGACCTGCTGAAGCAGCGCTGGCCGCAGGCCGCATCCATTGTGGACATGGGCTTTAACGATCAGGGACAGGTCAATCTGGAGAGCGTGCTGGCTCAGCAGCCCGATATGATGATTGCCCAGCTGCGTGCCAAACCGGCCCTGATGCAGTCAGGCGTGCTGGCGACCCTGAAAAATCTGCATATCCCGGTGCTGTTCCTGGATGATGAACTCCATCCAAAAGAGAATACCCTGAAGAGTGTGAAAGTGTTGGGCACCGTTCTGAACCGCGAAGCCGAAGCAAAAGCCTATGCCGATTTTTACCAGCAGCGCTGGGAGATGCTTCAGCAGAAGATTGCGCAGGTGCAGCACAAGCCGACAGTGTTTATTGAGCCAATTGCCGGCAACAGCGATAACTGCTGCTTTACCCACGGTCATAACGGCTGGGGCGCACTGGTAGAAGCGGTCGGTGGAAAAAATATCGGCTCAGCGTTACTGCCCGGCAGTTCAGGATTTGTGTCGCTGGAGAAGATTATCGCCATGAAGCCGGACGTCTACATCATGACCGGCTCTAAACGCCCGAACAGCAACGTGCTGCCGTTTGGCTACGGTGCCAGCCAGGCCGACGTGACCGCCACCTTTAACCGCCTGCAGAGCCGTACCGGTCTGGAGCAGATCGAACCGATAAAACAGAAGCGGGTGTATGGCGTTTATCACCATTTCTATAATCACCCTTACAACATTATCGGAATGGAAATTCTGGCAAAAGATCTCTATCCGGATTTGTTCAGGGATCTGGATCCGACGGCTGATTATCACCACATTGTGACGCACTTTACCGGGTTACCGGACGCGCCAGTGATCCTCAGTACGCCATAACCGGATAACGCGTCAGAGAGCGATTCAGCATCCTGACGCATCTCAATGCTTAAACAGTCAGCCTGATGCATGATTATCAGGCTGACTCTTTGATATCTGGATTACGTCAGGAAAGCTGTCCGGATATGACGCGTGTTAAGAAAGCGCTAAGCAAGCGTAATAGTATGTAAGTTACTGGATTTTAAGACTTTTGAAGATGTCTCCCGCCACAATTATTGCCATCATGCCGATCAACGGTGCCTGAACAGCCGTTATTTTCGGAGGCAGTATCATGAAAAAAACAACACTCACGCTTATCGCTTCACTTTTGACATGCAGCACACTCTTTTCTCAGGCCTCACGGGCAGACGATCACGGAGACGCACAGCGTATGCCGGTGCCACATCAGAATGATGATCATCGTCCTGACAATCGCGGTCCTGACCAGAATCGCGGTCGCGACAATCGCGATCATGATATGGGCAATCATCGCCCGGATCAGGATAACAAACGCCATGGTAGAGAAGGCCGCAATGACCGGGACCATTTCGCCTGGCAGGGACACGACTTCCGTCGCGGCCATCCTGTTCCGCCAGAATATCGCGGTGACCATTATCGTGTAGCCGACTGGCATGAACGCGGTCTGCGTGAACCGCCACGTGGTTACCACTGGGCAAACATTGATGGCAACTATGTGCTGATTGCTGCCGCGACCGGGGTGATTACCGCGCTGGTGCTGAATAGCGCCCTGAACTGATTCCCGGGGGATGGCTCAGGCCATCCCTCTTTCTTTCCGTTTTGCTGCGCCAGCGGCTATCCTGAGACTCCACTCTGAAATTTCCTGTGTAAGGAGTCATGATGACGACGGTTAAGATGGTTGCGGTAGATATGGATGGCACGTTTCTGGACGATAACAAGCAGTATAATCGATCCCGTTTTCTCGACGGCTATCAGCAACTCACCGCCCGTGACATCAAATTTGTGGTAGCCAGCGGCAATCAGTATTACCAGCTCAAATCCTTCTTCCCGGAGATCGCCAGCGATATCGCTTTTGTGGCAGAGAACGGCGCATGGATTATTGATCGTGATGAGGAGCTGTTTTGCGGTGCCTTTGAACGACGTGATGTGGAAGCGGTCATCGACACTCTGCAAAACGGCAACTATCCCGGCCTGCGTTACCTGCTGTGTGGACGTGACAGCGCGTATTACTTCGAGGGCATGGAAGAGACCTGGCTTAAGAAGATGCGCCACTACTGTCACCGGCTGAAGCCGATTCATCATCTGAATGAGGTGCAGGATGACAGGCTGTTTAAGTTCGCACTGAATCTGTCTGACGATCACATAGAAGCACTGATGGCGGATATTGAGCGTTTGCATCAGGGCCGCGTGGCGGCGACCTCCAGCGGTCACGGTTCGGTAGATTTGATCGTGCCGGGAAATCATAAAGCGCACGGTCTGGATCTGCTGGCTCAACGTTGGGGGATTACGCACGATCAGGTGCTGGCCTTCGGCGATGGCGGTAACGATCTGGAGATGCTCAAACAGTCCGGCTTTAGTTTTGCCATGGGCAACGCGCCAGAGCGGGTGAAGCAGGCGGCGCGCTTTGAAGCACCCTCTAACAACGAGCAGGGCGTGCTGCAGGTGATTGAGCAGATGCTGGCAGGTGAGGGGCCTTTTAGCGCCAGAGAGGCTTAGCCTCGCGTCTCAGAGCGCGGATGCAACAGAATTGCGCTGAGCGGATGCCTGACCTGCCAGGGCTGGCAGGTCAGAATTGCCGGAACCGGGAAGCGAGATTCGCGTTGATCACGCCGTGATTTGCCAGGCCTGCGTAATCATCGTCTGCATCTGTTCGTGGCTGTAATTTACCAGCGAGTTTTTGCTGTTGGCACGCGCCAGAATCCACTCGACCTCGGTGCGGCTCAGTGTGGGGCCATCCTGCCAGAACGGGGTGATCGACTGCGCCTGCAGCCACTGCTTCAGAAACTGTGCCGGTGAATCCGTGGTTTCGCTGAAAAGTTGTGGGTGTAGCTCGGCCATCAGCTTTCGCTGCAGCGGCTGCTCGCTATCAGACAACAGATCCAGGAACGGAAACAGAAGCCGCCCGCATACTTCTCCGTGATGGAACGGTTTTATCGCCCCCAGTTCTCCCGCAATACCATGGATCACGCCGAGACCCGCACTGCTGAGACTGACACCTCCCAGCCACGACGCCATCATCATCGCTTCTCGTGCCTCATCACCAACCGCATCCTCGCGATTGAGTGCAGGCCAGGCCTGAATAAACTGACGCAGACCGGTCAGCGCCAGCTGTCGGGTGAAGAGATTGCCTTTGCTGGAGAGATACGCTTCAAACAGGTGGGTAAAGGCATCAATTCCGCAGGTCGCCAGCACAGAGTCAGGTGCACCTTTCAGCAGATCCGGGTCAAGAATCGCCACCTCTGGCACAAAGACCGGGTGGCGCAATGACGCTTTGATTTGAATGTCCTGCTGATCGGTTACCACCGCATTTTGCGTCACTTCACTGCCGGTCCCGGCAGTAGTCGGAACAGCAATCAGCGGCAACGTGATGGGCTGAACGGCGGTGTCACCCACTTTTTCCAGATAACGGGCGACAGGTAACGGATGCTGTACCATCGCACTGAACGCTTTCGCCGCATCCAGCACACTCCCTCCACCAATCGCGACTACCCGATCAACATGCCCGCGCCAGCGCGCAACCCAGCCATCAATTTCAGTGGGTGAGGCTTCATGGCTTACAATTTCGTAGCCAATAATGTGATCGTTGAGGCCAGCTTTCAGCCGGGCGTAGGCCGGGCCCTGCAGGAAAGATTGTCCGCAAAACAGCAGGGTAGGCTGTGAACGGGCGGCCAGCAGCGGCACCAGCTTATCCAGACTACCGCGGCCAAAAAGGGTTCGTTGATTACTGTACAGCTCACTCAGGTTCTCACTCACCAGTGCATCCTTTTTACATTTCACTAAAATCTGAGTGTAACGAAAAGCGCGGCGTCGACACTGGCAAACTTTCTGATAACGCATCGGCAAAAAGTTGATCACCTTCGCAAAACAGAAATTCACCGTCGGCGGGGTGATGCTTTCCTGCCGATGTTACCCTTAACATGTTATCGGTAACAGCGTTTGTCGGGATGTGTAAACATCTTACAAAGGCACTGTTTTGTCGCCCTACGGGGATCATGATAATAAATCGACACCGTATTCCGTTCGGTGCACAAGGTGGAGAAAAGCTATGCCATTACTCTATGTGGCGATCGGCGTCGCGCTACTGTTGCTGCTGATGATTCGCTTTAAGCTCAATGGATTTATCGCGCTGATCCTGGTGGCGCTGGCCGTCGGCGTGATGCAGGGCATGCCGGTGAATAAAGTTATTACCTCAATCAAAGCGGGTGTAGGTGGCACGCTGGGCAGCCTGGCGTTGATCATGGGCTTTGGTGCCATGCTCGGTAAACTGCTGGCCGATTGCGGCGGGGCGCAACGTATCGCGACCACCCTGATTGAGAAATTCGGCACAAAGCACATTCAGTGGGCGCTGGTGCTGACCGGTTTTATTGTCGGATTTGCGCTGTTCTATGAAGTCGGCTTTGTACTGATGCTGCCGCTGGTATTCAGCGTGGCGGCGTCGGCGCGTGTGCCGCTGCTCTATGTCGGGGTGCCGATGGCCGCTGCTCTGTCCGTGACGCACGGTTTCCTTCCGCCCCATCCGGGTCCAACCGCCATTGCCACGCTGTTTAACGCAGACATGGGTAAAACGCTGCTGTTTGGCACGCTGCTGGGTATCCCTACGGTGATTCTGGCAGGTCCGGTCTACGCACGTTTCCTGAAAAATATCGATAAACCGATTCCACAGGGGCTCTATAACCCGAAAACGTTTACCGAAGCGGAAATGCCCAGCTTTGGCGTGAGTGTCTGGACGGCACTGGTACCAGTGGTGCTGATGGCGCTGCGTGCCGTGGCGGAGATGCTGCTGCCAAAAGGCCACGTGCTGCTGCCCTATGCGGAGTTCTTTGGCGACCCGGTCATGGCGACCCTGATTGCGGTGCTGATTGCCATCTTCACCTTTGGACTGAATCGTGGCCGCACGATGGAACAGGTGATGGATACCCTGACCGACTCGATCAAAATCATTGCCATGATGTTGTTGATCATCGGTGGTGGCGGTGCCTTTAAACAGGTGCTGGTGGACAGTGGCGTAGATAAATATATCGCCAGCATGATGCACTCAACGCAGCTGTCACCCATCTTTATGGCGTGGTCGATTGCCGCAGTGCTGCGTATTGCGCTGGGCTCTGCCACGGTAGCAGCGATTACTGCCGGCGGTATTGTTGCACCGCTGATTGTTACCAGTGGCGCCAGCCCGGAACTGATGGTGATCGCCGTGGGGTCCGGCAGCGTGATCTTCTCTCACGTTAACGACCCTGGATTCTGGCTGTTCAAAGAGTATTTCAACCTGACGATTGGCGAAACCATTCGCTCCTGGTCTGCGCTGGAAACCATTATTTCGGTTTGTGGCCTGGTGGGTTGCCTGTTGCTCTCCTGGGTGATTTAACCTGTCGTCGCTGGCAAATCTGTCAGCGGCTCTCTGTTCTGACCGGGTGCACGACGTTAAAACTAAAATGGGCCGCAAGTGCGGCCCAGGCTGTCACTTAACTCTGACGCCTTAGTGAGGCGGTTCAAAACCGGCTTTCACCATCTCTTCCCGCAGCGCACGTGCAATTTCACGGTTGCCGCCAGTGACCGGGTAGATCACGTTATTCACCACATCATCAAGATAGTGCTCGTCAAACTCCTGCATAGAGAGCTGCGTGCCGCCTTCATCGTTGATGGCGAAAGAACCTCTGATGTGGTTACCGCTGTTTTTGGCCTTAAGGCTGTAGCGGCCCATGCTGGTATTAATCGTGCTCATAAGATCTCCTCGCGACTCATTTCAGTCTCATCACTATTGAGGCCTGCCTTGCCGCATAAATTTTAGCCAGGAGTATTCTTTAAAACGAAAAAAGAGTGCCGGTAAAAACTGGTGTTGCGATCGCTATCCCAGAAAGCAAATAAAGAGCAGGATTGGTGAACTTTTGACCAATTGAAGCCTGAGTGAAGCGGCGCGATAAATATTCCTGTCTATACTGCCTACAGGAAACGTGTCTAATCAGTGAGGGAAAAGGAAATGAAAATTATTCTGTGGATTATCGCGATTATCTTTATCGTCGGCCTGCTGACCCTGACAGGGGTGTTCAAACTGATTTTCTGATTTTTGTAAAAGCTTCAGCGATAACGGGCACCTAATCAGGTGCCCGAACTGTTTTCTGGCTGGCCAGCAGACACTGTGTAATGGGATCCATCGGCGTCGTGGGCAGCAGATCCTGGGAATCCAGGCATTTTTTACAGTTCGCACAGCGGGCACCATGAACGTTGTGCTCTTCCTCGTGATATTCCGTAAAAACGAATCGGGTGCTTCCGCACTGACTGCAGCGTATCTTCATCACCATCCTGTGCCTCACTCTCCTTTTCATTTGCCCGGAAGGAAGCTATCCCCTCACCGGTTAAGCGGACGTAATCTATTGCCGGGTAATATTATTCCGGCTCGCCATAAGAAAAGTAGTTGCTCATAACGTTAATTGTTTGTTGCCAGATGCGAATCCGGACACTAAAAAGCACTTCATTGATCTTTCTCAAGGTTTGCCTGCTGTTGGTGAAAATATCAGCAGGTGGCCTGCTCTCACTGGGGGCAATGGCACAGCAGTCTCAATATTGTCTGAGAAAAAGTCATTTCGGCGGATAGGAATTTGCGATCAACTGCACATTAAATAACCAGACGCGTTACGGCGGCCTCTGGAAGCAGGGAAATCGGATTTTTATGCTGAGGTTTACTACCCGCAGGACGATAAAAAATAACGCTTTTGAGACGATCGTTATCAGTAATAACAGGAATACGTCTTAATAAGATTTTCCTTTTTAACCTCAAAACGTCACGGTGCTAAAGATCAAAAAGGTTTGCCTTTCCAGCAGGTTAGTGGAAGGCACAGGCCATACGTCTGATCCCTGCTGATGAGTGTTTCGCAAGTCGAAAAGCAGGAAAGTGTGATGCATGTACGGAAAGTCGATATTTATCACTTTTTCATCAAATCATGCTGGACAAATCCCTCAGCAATTGCTGTACTAGACCCCGACACAGTTTAGTGTCCATTTTTCATGTAAAGGTAATATAGATGTCTAAGATCAAAGGTAACGTTAAGTGGTTTAATGAATCTAAAGGATTCGGTTTCATTACTCCTGAAGATGGCAGCAAAGATGTATTCGTACATTTCTCTGCAATCCAGAGCAACGGCTTCAAAACTCTGGCTGAAGGTCAGCGCGTAGAGTTTGAAATCACCGACGGCGCTAAAGGCCCATCTGCTGCTAACGTTATCAGTCTGTAAGTTAACAGTCAGAATTCTAAAAACCCGCCTTATGGCGGGTTTTTTTATGGCTGTAATCTGAGCTTCATCCCTCACATCGTAACCTTCTGAATTGTCCCCAGGGGCGCACAAACTGCGCGGCGGTTCACAATAAATCCTCGTAACATATTTATAACAACAAGCTGTGCAGCTTTTCAGCCTGCGACGCTATATAACAGTGCTACAGAACCCGATGAGTGAGGAGACAGGATGAACATACGGCATGCGGAGTTGAGAGACAGTTTTGCGTTGAGTGCCTTGCTGAGTGAGTTAGGCTACGGCGGCACTGAAAGTTTCATTGAGCAGCGTCTGGCGCAGTTATGCAGCGATCCCAGTGAAGCGCTGTTAGTGGCTGAACTGGGCAGTCAGGTTCTGGGTTTCCTTTCACTTCATTTTATTCCTCAGCTGGCCCTGGCCGGTGATTTCGCCCGCATCAGTTACTTCTGTATTGCGGAAGGTGAGCGCAGCAAAGGCGTCGGCCAGCAACTGCTCCAATATGCCGAAACGCTGGCAGCCCGCCGTGGCTGCGATCGTATGGAAGTCCATTGCCATCAGTCACGGCTCAAGGCGAATCAGTTTTACGCGCGCGAGGGTTATGCTGAATCACCCTGTTATCTCATTAAAAATCTGCAAGCGGGTTAAATTCCCGTCCTGAGGCGATGACCAGTGCCTCGGCAATCATCTCCCGCTGTTCATCCCTGAGGCTGGCGACAGGGATTATTGCTGACCTGCTACCACAGCATTTGTTCTTTGCCAGCACTTTCTGCTTCCTATCTGGTTTCAGGACAGCATAAACAGTTGTCCGACTGCTGATTAGCGCCGTTACCTCACGTGATGCAGACACTCTCTGCATACCCATCGGGACGGCGTCCACGCAGAACACGCACTGAAGCTGTTAGCGGTATTAAGGGCGGCGAGCGATAGCGCTTAGAGGCTATGGCGGTATAAAAGAAAACAGGATGACACTGCACTGGCTGTACAATGCCGAAGCACAGCGCAGGAATAAGCGGCGATCAGGTTCGTTTTAAAGAGAACAGACAACGATCGCCGGCTCTGGATGCGAGCATTCTCTGCAAGGGCTTAATCACTGATGAGTGACGCGGGAAGTGATACTTCTGGTCGCTGGGGGAGGAAAGAGATGATGAAAGTTGCACTGGGACAATTTGCGGTCAGCCGTGAATGGCAGGAGAACGCTGATAGATGTCTGGCTCTGATGAAGCGGGCAGCAGAAGGAGAAGCGGATCTGCTGGTGCTGCCAGAAGCTGTTCTGGCGCGCGATAATACCGATCCCGATTTAGTGGTGAAAGCCGCACAGCCGCTGGATGGCCCTTTTATCACACAGTTGCTGGCTGCCAGTGAGCATAATGCGCTGACCACTATAATGAGCGTCCATGTCCCCAGTGACCAGCATAAAGCGCTCAATGTACTGGTGGCTATCCGCAACGGCGAAATTATTGCCACCTATGAAAAGCTGCATCTGTACGATGCATTTGCCGTAAAGGAATCGCAACGGGTCAATCCAGGCCATGTCATTCCACCGCTGATTGAGGTTGCGGGTATGAAAGTCGGATTAATGACCTGCTATGATGTGCGTTTCCCGGAACTGGCACGACGACTGGCGCTGGACGGTGCAGAAGTGCTTGTGTTGCCTGCCGCATGGGTGAAAGGCCCGCTGAAAGAGATGCACTGGGATTTACTGACCCGTGCCCGCGCGCTGGAGAACACCTGCTATATGGTGGCGGTGGGCGAGTGTGGCCCACGCAATATTGGCAACAGTCTGGTGGTCGACCCGCTGGGGGTAGCGGTGGCGAATGCCGCGGAGTCCCCGACACTACTGTGTGCTGAACTCGACCCGGAACGCGTCGTCTATGCCCGACAGATGCTGCCGGTACTGGAGAACCGGCGCTTTGCGCGTCCTGAACTCAAGTGATCTAAGGATAAAAATCCATGACGACAAAGCGAGTAAAACGCTGAGTGCTGGCACTTGTGCATACTTAATCGGCCTCTCTGAGATCTCACTCTGTTACAGATTCCAGTTGTCGCCGCAGGCAAACTGCGCGTAAATAACAGTCACCGTGATTTGAATAAGTTGAAAGGTTAAATATGGAAGGTATCAGTATTGCCAAGCTGCTGATTATCGGTGCGCTTATCGTACTGCTTTTTGGTACCAACAAGTTGCGCTCACTGGGCGGCGATCTGGGCTCCGCGATTAAGGGCTTCAAAAAAGCCATGAAAGACGAAGATACCAGCGCAACCCGAACAACCGCTGAAGACGTACCGGCAGAACGTGTCGTTCATAAAGATTAATCGATTATTTGCTGAAAATAAATGTTACTTTTTATTTCAGGCAACGTCAGGCACGCATAAAAAAACCAGGCTGTTTCCAGTCTGGTTTTTTGTTTTTCAGGCTTCTGATAGCGAAGGCTGGCTTATTTCACTTCTTCGCCTTTGGCCTGCATATCCGCATGATAGGAAGAGCGGACAAACGGACCGCATGCGGCATGGGTGAAGCCCATCGCCATCGCTTCTTCTTTCATCTCATCAAATTCAGCCGGGCTGACGTAGCGCTGAACCGGCAGGTGGTGACGGCTCGGCTGCAGATACTGGCCCAGAGTCAGCATGGTGACACCGTGGCGACGCAGATCGCGCATCACTTCCACGATTTCGGCGTTGGTCTCACCCAGCCCAACCATCAGACCCGATTTGGTCGGGATATCCGGATGCGCTTCTTTGAACCGCTCCAGCAATTTCAGTGACCATTCGTAGTTAGCGCCCGGCCGCACCTGGCGGTAGACGCGTGGTACGTTTTCCAGATTGTGGTTAAACACATCCGGTGGCGTTGCGGTGAGAATTTCCAGCGCACGGTCCATGCGGCCACGGAAGTCCGGAACCAGTGTTTCAATTTTAATCGTGGGATTTTTTTCGCGAATGGCGCGGATACAGTCTGCAAAATGTTGTGCACCGCCATCACGTAAATCATCGCGGTCAACAGAGGTGATCACGACGTAGCGCAGGCCCATATCGGCAATCGTCTGCGCCAGTTTTGCCGGTTCGTTAGCATCAGGCGCATTAGGACGGCCATGTGCCACATCGCAGAACGGACAGCGACGGGTACAGATAGCACCAAGAATCATAAAGGTGGCAGTACCGTGGTTGAAGCATTCAGCAAGGTTAGGGCAGGAGGCCTCTTCGCAGACTGAGTGCAGCCCGTTTTTACGCATCGCGGCTTTAATGCCCTGAATACGACTGGAGTCAGCTGGCAGCTTGATTTTCATCCATTCCGGCTTACGCAACATCTCCTGCCGTTCAACAGCCACGGTTTTCACCGGGATCAGCGCCATTTTGTCTGCGTCACGATATTTGACGCCGCGTTCCATCTGAATTGGTTTACTCATAAATCAGCAGGTTCCGGTCGGATTGCGATTTGAAAGCGTTCCCACTCAAACCGGGAAGGGGGCTTTCAACTTTATTTGAAAAAAGTGCAAAAATTATATCATCACATCGCCTGCGAAGCAGCCACAGTCAGCACGGATACGTTACATATTTGTAAATTCGCATTCTGCGTTAAGGCTTAACAGGGAGATCGCCTGATATCCATTCAACATTTTCATAACCTGACAGCCGCGCAAAGGCGCTGACCAGCGGAGAACGTACCTGCTCCGTTGTCACCTCTGGCTCAAAATTTTTCAACTGGGTCATGCTCATCCCGGCGTAACCACAGGGATTGATGCGCAGGAAAGGAGATAAATCCATGGCCACATTCAGCGCCAGGCCGTGAAATGAACAGCCTTTGCGGATGCGTAATCCCAGTGAACAGATTTTCTCTTCCCCGACATAAACGCCAGGGGCATCCGCGCGGGCGCGGGCGCTGACGCCGAACTCTGCCAGCGTCGCGATCACCGTCTCTTCCAGAATGGTCACCAGCTGGCGCACGCCGAGTTTACGGCGTTTCACATCGATGAGGACGTACATCACCTGCTGTCCCGGCCCGTGATAGGTCACCTGACCGCCACGATCGCTCTGCACCACCGGAATATCGCCTGGCATCAGCAGATGCTCCGCTTTTCCCGCCTGACCCTGCGTAAAGACCGGAGGATGCTCGACCAGCCAGATTTCGTCACGACTCTGGTCATCGCGCTGGTCGGTGAAGTGATGCATGGCGTCAGAGACAGATTGCCAGTCGCACAGACCGGACTGACGGACAAAGAGGGTTTCAACTGACAAAACGATAGCCCGCTAAAGGAAATAACGTTAAGAATAGCGTCGGCAAACCGTCAGGCAGAGGCGCCTTGCCGACCCGTAAATTACAGGACCATCCGCACGATTTCGATGTTGCCCAGCTCTTCGTACAGGCGTTCAACCTGCTCGATGTGGGTGGCGGTGATAGTGATGTTTACGGAGTGATAGTTGCCTTTGCTGCTCGGCTTAACTTCAGGGCTGTAGTCGCCGGGCGCATGACGTTGCACCACTTCAACCACTTGATCAACCAGCTCCGGTTGCGCCAGACCCATTACTTTGTAGGTAAACGGGGTAGGAAATTCGAGCAGCTCATTCAGTTTGGTTTTCATATTAACTCCGGTGCATAAAAAACAGGCTCCCGCCTGAGCGGGAGCATCATAATATCCTGTAATGGGGGCAGAAGGGTGATTTTTCAATCACCCCTTACGCTTAACCGAACCAGTGATGGAACATCAGTTTGATGTAATCAACGATACGGCCAAAGAAACCACCCTCTGAAACTTCGTTCAGCACCACCAGCGGACGCTGTTCGATAGTTTTGCCATCCAGCTGGAAGTTGATGCTGCCCACAACCTGGTTTTTCTTCAGTGGCGCGTGCAGTTCTGTATTGGTCAGCACATAGCTGGCTTTCAGATCTTTCATACGGCCACGTGGAATGGTCAGGTAAGCATCTTTTTCCACGCCCAGTTGTACACGGTCATTATCACCGAACCAGACTGGCTCAGAAGCGAACTCTTTGCCTGCTTTCAGTGGCGCAACAGTTTCAAAGAAACGGAAGCCCCAGGTGAGCAGTTTCTTGCTCTCAGTTTCACGGCCTTTATAGGTATGACCGCCCATCACAGCGGAGATCAGGCGCATCTGGCCTTCGGTCGCTGACGCCACCAGGTTGTAACCGGCTGAGTTAGTATGACCGGTTTTGATCCCATCCACGTTCAGGTTGGTATCCCACAGCAGACCATTACGGTTCATCTGACGGATATTATTGAAGGTGAACTCTTTCTCTTTATAAACAGCATACTCTTCCGGTACGTCGCGGATCAGCGCCTGGCCGATCAACGCCATGTCGCGCGCGGAGCTGTACTGACCTTCCGCGTCCAGGCCATGAACGGTCCCGAAGTGGGTATTCTGCAGGCCAAGCGCTTTGACGTAGTTGTTCATCAGGTTAACAAAGGCATCCTGACTGCCAGCGACATAGTCAGCCATCGCAACGCAGGCGTCGTTACCGGACTGCAGGACAATGCCACGGGTCAGCTGTGAAACCGGCACGCGATCGCCTGGTTTCAGGAACATCAGCGAAGAACCTTTAAACACCGGGTTGCCGGTCGCCCAGGCATCCGGGCCGACGGTCACCAGATCATCCTGATGAATTTTGCCCGCTTTCACGGCCTGACCAATGACATAGCTGGTCATCATCTTGGTCAGACTGGCAGGATCGCGGCGTGCATCGGCGTTTTTCTCTGCCAGCACTTTGCCTGAGTTGTAGTCGATGAGGACATACGCTTCGGCATCAATGTCCGGCACGCCCGGAATCATGGTCTTGAGATTGACGTCATCAGCAATAGCAGCATGGCTGAGAGAGATAGCGATCAGTGATCCCACTGTCAGGCGTTTCAGTAAACGAGATGATTTCAGCGTGTTCATGTGTAGGACTACAACATCCGTGAGTTTGAGGTTAAAAATGTCACTCATCATAACCAATGCCAGATTTTCTGGCACCGGGCATGATGATTGGGTTGTTAGCAGACGTAACCTGCAGTGCTCTGAACCACGGTTCAGCGACGTGTGTTCGTAATAAATGACGCGGCCTGGCCTTCACTGCTCAGGCGCTGTTGCAGCGCAGCCGCTTCGGCGCGGGAGGTATAACCACCAAGCTGTACGCGATAGACATTGTTGCCCGCGTTTTCAACCTTGCCGGGCACACCATAACGCTGGCTCAGGCTTTTCATCATCTGCTGCGCACGCGCCGGATCGTTCAGCGCACCAACCTGCACCACATAGCCATCGGCGGAACCACTGCTGGCTGCAGGCGAGGCACTGGCTGCTGCGGGTGCGGAACTGGCAGGTGCGGCGGCTGGCGGCTCGTTACCTTCCAGTACACCGTTCGCTAATGGCTGGGGTGCGCCAAGAAAGCCGCTGCTCTGGACTGGCGCGCCCATGTTGTCACTGCTCTGCAGCGTGCTGTTGCTGATGGCTTCAACATTCTGTGCAGGTGGTTCAGAAGGGGCTGCGCTGCCGCCGTTCATCACCGCGCCGCCACTCAGATCCGGGCGGGCAGGCAGAGAGTAGCTCTGTTTGGCTACCACGGTTCCGATGGTGCCGGGACCTGAGAGCGTGCCGTCGGGTGCGACCTTGATGTAGTCGACCCGCACCCGCGAATTGTTAGAGATATTCAGGCGATCACCGGCAGCCCGCGACAGGTCGATAATACGTCCCGGCGTGTAAGGGCCGCGATCGTTAACGCGCACCACAATCTGACGGCCATTCGCGATATTGGTCACGCGCACATAACTCGGCAGCGGCAGAGTAGGGTGAGCCGCAGTCAGCGCATCGGGATCGTAAGCTTCACCGGTGGCGGTGCGGTTTCCCTGTGCCTCTTCACCGTACCAGGTTGCCAGACCGACTTCGCTGTAGTTCGACGGATCTTTGATAATGCGATAATTTTTGCCGTTAACGCTGTAATCCTGGCTGGTGCCCGGATTGATTGGCTCATAACGTGGCTCAACGCCTGGAATCTCTACCACCGGTCCGTTGTAAGCCGGTTGCGGCGGCGCCGTATTTTGGGGTTCGGGCGTGGTACAGGCCGCCAGAACCAGTGATGCCAGTGCAACGCCAAGCCATTCCTTACGCATCTGCAGCCTCTTAGACACTTTTAGATAACATTTTTCGGTGAGTGTGGATCGACATCACAATGCCAAATCCCGCCATAAGCACGATAAGCGCGGAGCCGCCATAACTGACCAGCGGCAGCGGCACGCCAACTACCGGTAAGATACCACTAACCATGCCAATGTTAACGAAAACATAAACGAATAAAATCAGCATTAAACCGCCCGCCATAACACGGCCAAAGGTGGTCTGCGCCCGGGCTGCTACCACCAGTCCCCGCATGATCAGCAGCAGATAGAGGGCGAGCAGCAGCAGCACGCCGACCAGCCCTAACTCTTCGGCCAGGACCGCGAAGATAAAGTCAGTATGACGTTCCGGCAAAAACTCCAGCTGAGACTGGGTGCCCTGCAACCAGCCTTTGCCGCGCAGTCCGCCCGAGCCAATCGCGATTTTCGACTGGATGATGTGATAACCGGCACCCAGCGGGTCCGTTTCCGGATCGAGCAGCATCATGACGCGGTCGCGCTGATAGTCGTGCATCAGGAAGAACCACAGAATCGGGATAAAGGCGGCGACCAGCAGTACCGCCACGCTAATCAGTTTCCAGCTCATTCCTGAGAGGAAAAGCACAAACAGGCCTGAGGCGGCAATCAGAATCGAGGTGCCGAGATCGGGCTGTGCGGCCACCAGCAGAGTAGGCAGGAAGATCAGAATCAGCGCGATACCGGTATTTTTCAGCGTCGGCGGACAGACATCGCGGTTGATAAAGCGCGCCACCATCAGCGGCACCGCGATCTTGGCAATCTCCGAAGGCTGGAAACGCACAAAGCCGAGATCGAGCCAGCGCTGGGCCCCTTTACTGATCTGTCCAAAAGCATCCACTGCCACCAGCAGGATGACGCAGACAATATAGAGATAGGGCGCCCAGCCTTCATAAACGCGCGGCGGCACCTGCGCCAGCACAATCATGATCACCAGACCCATCGCGATCTGCCCGAGTTTACGCTCCATCATGCCAGGATCCTGTCCGCTGGCACTCCAGATCACCACGGCGCTGTAGGTCAGCAGCGCGAGAATGATCAGCATAAACATCGGATCGATGTGGATGCGCATCCAGATCGATCGTTTCTGCGGACTATCTTGCATCGACATGTTTATTCACCTTCATAACCGGGCGGCACAGGGGCGGCGTCCGGCAGAACTGTATTGTTATCACCCAACATAATGTGATCCAGAATCTGGCGCATGACGGTGCCGACAGCCGGACCGGCGCCACCGTTTTCCAGGATAATGGTCACAGCGACCCGAGGTTTGTCATAAGGGGCAAACGCGGTCATTAATTTATGGTCGCGTAATCGTTCAGCAATTTTATGGGCGTTATACGTTTCGTTCTCTTTCAGGCCGAAGACCTGTGCGGTACCGGACTTGGCGGCGATTTTATAGGGCGCATCAGCAAAACTCTTGTGCGCGGTACCATTAGGGCGATTCGCCACGCCGTACATGCCATCTTTGGCGATTTCCCAGAAGCCGGAATGGATATCACCAATAGGGGCCTCAGGCGGCTGACGATAGGGCACCAGGGTACGACCTTCGCGGGTAGCACGCAGCATATGCGGCACCTTGACGACACCGTCATTGATTAAAATCATCATCGCTTTGTTCATCTGCAGCGGGGTTGCCGTCCAGTAACCCTGACCGATCCCCACCGGAATGGTATCACCCTGATACCACGGCTTTTTAAACCGTTTCATTTTCCAGTCGCGGGTAGGCATATTACCGGCGCTCTCCTGCGGCAAATCGATGCCGGTACGGCTGCCATAACCAAATTTGTTCATCCACTCCGACAGGCGGTCAATACCCATGTCGTAGGCGACCTGATAGAAGAAGGTATCAGCAGACTCTTCCAGTGCTTTGGTGACGTTCAGACGGCCGTGGCCCCACTTTTTCCAGTCACGAAAACGCTTTTCTGAACCCGGAAGCTGCCACCAGCCGGGATCAAACAGACTGGTGTTACGGTTGATCACGCCCGCACTCATGGCAGAAACCGCGACATAAGGTTTGACTGTGGAAGCCGGTGGGTAAGCCGCCTGAATGGCGCGGTTGTAGAGCGGGCGGTTTTCATCTTCCAGCAGTCCACGGTAATCCTTACTGGAAATACCGTCGACAAATAAGTTGGCATCGTAGCTCGGCGTAGAGACCATGGCGAGAATTTCGCCGGTGCGCGGGTCGCTGACCACCACTGCTGCGCGACTTCCCGCCAGCAGAGTCTCGACATATTGCTGCAGTTTGAGATCGATCGTCAGATAGATATCACGTCCAGCCTGAGGTGACTCCTCATGCAACTGGCGAATAACGCGGCCACGATTGTTAACCTCTACCTCTTCAAAGCCGGTTTTGCCGTGCAGCAAACTCTCGTAATACGCTTCAATCCCCAGCTTACCGATATCGTGTGTTGCGGCATAGTTCGGCCATATGCCCTCTTTATCGAGGCGGGCAACGTCACGGTCGTTGATTTTTGACACGTAGCCGACGACATGCGTCAGCGTGGCACCGTAAGGATAGTAGCGGCGCTGATAACCTTTCACTTCCACGCCGGGGAAACGGTACTGATTAACCGCAAAGCGCGCCACCTGCACTTCATTCAGACCGGTTTTAACCGGGATAGAGGTGAAACGACGTGAGCGTTTACGCTCTTTCTGGAAATTCTCGAGGTCTTCATCCGTCAGCTCAAGAACCGGACGTAAGTTTTCCAGCGTCTGTTGCAGGTTATCGACTTTTTCCGGGACAAGTTCAGCCTGATAGATGGTGCGGTTCAGTGCCAGCGGGGTGCCGGTACGATCGTAAATTATGCCGCGACTGGGCGCGACAGGCACCAGTTTGATGCGGTTCTGGTTAGAGCGGGTGCTGTAATCATCAAAGCGAAGAATCTGCAGGTGGTAGAGGTTAACCACCAGAATTGACGAGAGCAGTAAGATACCGACGAAGGCGATAAACGCCCGACGGACAAAGAGTTTCTGTTCGGCGCTGTAATCGCGAAAGGCGTTGCTTTGTAATTTCATCCGCTACTTGTCATGTCTGATGTGGGCTGATCGGTCATTCACGATGATAAGGATGATTTGTCGTTATACTCCAGGCACGATACAGACTTTCGGCTACCAGCACGCGCACCAGCGGATGGGGCAACGTCAATGCTGACAGTGACCAGCTCTGTTCTGCCGCCGCTTTACAGGCGGGGGCCAGGCCTTCGGGCCCGCCAATCAGCAGGCTGACATCGCGACCATCAAGCTTCCAGCGTTCAAGCTGCTGTGCCAGCTGCGGGGTTTCCCACGGTTGGCCCGGAATATCCAGCGTGACGATGCGATTACCTTTGCCGACCGCCGCCAGCATCGCTTCACCCTCTTTTTCAAGAATGCGTTTGATATCAGCATTTTTACTGCGCTTACCTGCGGTAACTTCGATCAGCTCAAACGGCATATCTTTCGGGAAGCGGCGCAGGTATTCCATAAAACCGGTCTGCACCCAGTCAGGCATTTTGGTGCCGACGGCAACGAGTTGCAGTTTCACCGATTAGCTCCAGAGTTTTTCCAGCTCATACAGCTGGCGACTCTCTTCCTGCATCACATGCACGATGACATCGCCCAGATCAACCACGACCCAGTCTGCCGCGCTTTTACCTTCAATGCCTAATGGCATCAGGCCAGCTAAACGGGATTCCTGCTCAACGTGTTCTGCGATCGAAGTCACATGACGCGTGGAGGTACCGGTGCAGATGATCATGTAATCGGTGATGCTGGATTTGCCCTGAACGTCGATGGTAACAATGTCCTGGCCTTTAAGATCATCAATCTTATCAATAACGAACTCTTGGAGTGCTTTACCTTGCAAAAGGTTCCCCTTGGAATCTGGTAGTAACGAGCCGGCTGTAAGCCCGGAGAGTGCAGCCAAAAAATTAAGCGGCGCAGTATAGCATGCCCGGATCAGTCGCGATATAAGCCTTCGCGGTCGATATAGTCGATAACCGCAGCGGGTAACAGGTCATCGCAGGGCTGATTTTGATGGCGACGGCGGCGAATTTCGGTCGCCGAAATATCATAGAGTGGGGTTTCCGCCAGCCAGATATGCCCCGCGGGCTGCTGATGCAGCTGCCGGATATCCTGAGCGACGTGTTGCTCAAGCCACGCCTGCATCTCTGGAGAGTCGAACCGGGTCGGATAGCCGGGACGCTGGCAGACCAGCAGATGGCAGAGTGACAGCAGATCCTGCCAGCGATGCCATTTGGACAGGCTCAGCAGGGAATCCTGACCAATGATAAAGGCCAGCGGCTGCTCTGCACTGCGTTCTGCGCGCCAGGCTTCCAGGGTGGTCACGGTCCAGGAGGGTGTGTCACGTTCCAGCTCCCGGGTATCAATTTCAAACAGCGGTAAGCCACGGATAGCGCAGCGCAGCATAGCAACCCGCTGAGACGCGCTGGCTTCCGGTTGTGGACGATGCGGGGGCACATTATTGGGCAGCAGCGTCACACGCTGTAAGCCGGTCTGCTGAGCCAGCGCTTCCACCGGGCGCAGATGGCCAAAATGGATCGGATCGAAGGTGCCACCAAACAGTGCGTGTAACTCAGACATGGGCAAAGCTCGTCGGAAAAGCGCGACTGCTGAGCAGCAGCGTCAGGGTTTGCAACTGCGGCCACACTGACTGACCATAATCCTGCTTCAGGGTGATCTCAATCTGACTCAGCAGATGGATGGCGCGTTGCAGACGGGTGGCATCCAGTCGCTGGAGTGCGTCGGTGAACAGCGCGCGGCGGTTTTGCCAGATACGCTGCTGATCCATCAGCGTGCGCAGTGGTTGCCGGGCCTGATGGCGTTGCAGATGCAACAGCGTCAGCAAATCGCGCTGCAGCGTACGCAGCAGAATCACGACTTCGCTCTCTTCTTTCTCCAGCTGATGCAGGATATGCAGCGCGCGACGACTTTTACCTGCCAGCAGGGCATCCACCCAGTGGAAGGGCGTGAAGTGCGCGGCATCACTGACTGCTTCTTCGACCCGTGGCAGTGTCAGCTTGCCGTCCGGCCACTGGAGTGAGAGCCGCTCCAGCGCCTGCGCCAGCGCCAGCAGATTACCCTCATAGCAGTAACACAGCAGCTGTACTGCCGCGTCATCCACGGATAATTTCAGCGCTTTCGCGCGATTTACCACCCAGCGTGGCAATTGTGCCTGCTCTGGCGTCTGGCAGGGCACGACAACCGCAGAGGCAGCCAGTGCCTTAAACCAGGCGCTGTTTTCCTGCGCTTTGGTCAGCTTTGGCATCCGGCAGATCAGCAGAATATCGGCGTGCAGCAGCTGAGAGAGCTTAACCAGCTGCTCGGCCATGGCGGCGTTGGGGCCATTCTCGGGGAATTGCAGTGTCATCGTCTGACGCTGTGCAAACAGACTCAGTGACTGGCAGCTGACGAACAGGCTCTCCCAGTCGGTCTGGGCATCCAGCGTAAAACTAAAATGTTCGTCGAATCCCTGTGTGGTTGCGGCGGCACGGATGGCATCCGCGCTTTCCTGCAACAGCAGCGGTTCGTTACCGGCTAACAAATAACAGGCGCGCAGCCCCTCACGGAGCTGCGCGCTGAGTTGCTCAGGATAAATCCTGATCATTGCAGGCTGGTAGCAGAGGAAGAGGGCGCTTCCTGTGAACCCTGACCCGGCACCGAAATCACTGACGCTGGCAGAGTATCTTTGCTGTTCATCTGCGCGGCATGCACCGACAGCAGCTTACGAACCAGCTGTTCAGCTGCACGCTGACGCATCTCCTGCGTAATCAGGTCCTGCTCGGCATCTTTTGCCAGCGCCGCATTCGGGTTATCGAAGAACGAACGATAAACCGTGGTGCTGATGGGATAGATACCTTTGCCCGGCAACAGCACCTGCGCAGTGAGGGTCATCACCAGCTGATACTCGGCAGTGGTGCCGCTGATAAAGACCGAGGCTGTGTTACGCCCTGACATTTCAGGACCCAGACGCAGTGTCGGAATATCGGTACGGGTCTGCTTGCTGTCTTCAACAATGGTGACATCGTTGATGCGCAGTTGCTGACGTACAGTACGTGCCAGCGGACCATAAGGATCGCCGGTTGAAACAATCAGGGTTTTCAGTTCGCTGGGCACCTGCGTGGTGCCGCGCGGATGAAAACCACAGCCAGCGGTGATCACCACCGCCAGCATGACAAACAGCCTGATAATCGGATGTCGCACAGTTCCTCCTGAACTTAACCTACGACCAGGTTAAGCAGTTTGCCCGGTACATAAATGACTTTACGGATAGTCACGCCGTCCAGGTACTTCGCCACCAGATGCTCCTGCGCAGCGCGTGCCTGAACCTGTTCCTGTGTTGCATCGGCGGGTACGGTGATTTTGCCGCGCACTTTACCGTTAACCTGTACCACCACCAGCAGTGAATCTTCAACCATAGCGGCTTCATCAGCAACCGGCCAGCTCGCTTCATCAATGGTGCCTTCGCCGCCCAGCGTCTGCCACAGAACATAGCAGGCGTGCGGGGTAAACGGATAGAGCAGACGGACGATAGCCAGCAGCGCTTCCTGCATCAGGGCGCGATCCTGCTCGCTCTCCTGCGGAGCGCGGGCCAGCTTGTTCATCAGCTCCATGATTGCCGCAATAGCGGTGTTGAAGGTCTGACGACGGCCGATATCATCCGCCACTTTGGCGATGGTTTTGTGCAGGTCACGACGCAGCGATTTCTGCTCGTCATTCAGGCTGTCCACATCCAGTGCCACGGTCGCACCCTGTGAGGTGTGCTCGTAGACCAGCTTCCAGACACGTTTCAGGAAGCGGTTAGCCCCTTCAACGCCCGATTCCTGCCACTCCAGCGTCATATCTGCTGGCGAAGCAAACATCATAAACAGACGTACGGTATCGGCGCCGTAACGCTCAACCATCAGCTGTGGATCGATGCCGTTGTTTTTCGACTTCGACATTTTGCTCATGCCCGCGTAGATCACGTCGCGGCCCTGCGTGTCGGTCGCTTTAATAATGCGGCCTTTCTCGTCACGCTCAACTTCAACGTCAACCGGGGAAACCCAGTTACGTTCGCCGTTGTTGCCCAGGTAGTAGAAGGCATCAGCAAGTACCATGCC
Source organism: Pantoea sp. ANP04 (assembly GCF_041982285.1). Taxonomy (NCBI): domain Bacteria; kingdom Pseudomonadati; phylum Pseudomonadota; class Gammaproteobacteria; order Enterobacterales; family Erwiniaceae; genus Pantoea; species Pantoea sp. ANP04. The sequence goes on from NZ_JAUTYS010000016.1 coordinate 63,902, forward strand.
CTGGCACAGCAGACGTTTTGCTGGCTCATTAGAGTTCACCAGGCCCGCGTCACGCAGCAGCTTGTGGAAGAAGCGGAAATACATCAGGTGCATGATGGCGTGTTCGATACCACCCACATACTGATCGACCGGCAGCCAGTAGTTTGCTGCGGCCGGGTCCAGCATGCCTTCCTTGTAGCTGGCGCAGGTATAACGCGCATAGTACCAGGAGGACTCCATAAAGGTGTCAAAGGTGTCCGTTTCACGCAGCGCTGGCTGACCGTTTACTGTGGTTTTCGCCCACTCCGGATCCGCTTTGATCGGGCTGGTAATGCCATCCATCACCACATCTTCCGGCAGGATAACCGGCAGCTGGTCTTCAGGTGTCGGCATCACAGTGCCATCTTCCAGCGTCACCATCGGGATAGGTGCACCCCAGTAGCGCTGACGGGAAACACCCCAGTCGCGCAGACGGTAGTTCACTTTACGTACGCCCACGCCTTTTGCCGCGAGTGAATCCGCGATAGCGTTAAAGCCAGTTGCGTGATCCATGCCGTTGAACTCACCCGAGTTGAACAGGGCGCCTTTATCCGTCATCGCCGCAGCGCTGACGTCAGGAATGGAGCCATCCAGGTTGAGTATGACCGGCTTGATCGACAGATCGTATTTAGTGGCAAACTCCCAGTCACGCTGGTCGTGTGCCGGAACCGCCATCACGGCACCGGTGCCGTATTCCATCAGGACGAAGTTGGCGACCCAGACCGGAAGCAGCTCACCGGTCAGCGGATGAATAACAGACAGGCCGGTCGCCATGCCTTTCTTCTCCATGGTCGCCATATCGGCTTCGGCCACTTTGGTATTACGGCATTCAGCAATAAAATCGGCCAGTGCCGGATTATTTACCGACGCCTGAGTCGACAGAGGATGGCCTGCTGCGACAGCCACATAGGTTGCGCCGATAAAGGTATCCGGGCGGGTGGTGTAGACAGTAACTTTCTCTTCGCTCTCTGCCACGTCGAAAGTGATTTCGACGCCTTCAGAACGACCAATCCAGTTACGCTGCATGGTTTTGACCTGTTCAGGCCACTCTTCCAGCGTATCCAGATCGTTCAGCAACTCTTCCGCATAATCGGTGATTTTGATAAACCACTGGGGGATCTCTTTACGCTCAACCTTGGTGTCGCAGCGCCAGCAACAGCCATCGATCACCTGCTCGTTCGCCAGCACCGTCTGATCGTTCGGGCACCAGTTCACTGCGGAGGTTTTTTTATAGACCAGGCCTTTTTCATACAGTTTGGTAAAGAACCACTGTTCCCAGCGGTAGTACTCAGGCTGGCAGGTGGCCAGTTCACGACTCCAGTCATAGCCAAAGCCCAGCAGTTTGAGCTGGTTTTTCATGTAGGCGATGTTGTCGTAAGTCCACGGGGCAGGTGCAGTATTGTTTTTAACCGCAGCGCCTTCCGCAGGCAGGCCGAAAGCATCCCAGCCAATCGGCTGTAGTACGTTTTTGCCGAGCATACGCTGATAGCGCGCGATTACGTCGCCGATGGTGTAGTTACGAACGTGACCCATGTGCAGGCGGCCAGAAGGATAGGGCAACATGGAGAGGCAATAGTATTTCTCTTTACCTTCCTGCTCAGTCACTTTAAACGTTTCGTTTTCATCCCAGTGCTGCTGCACACGGGATTCAATTTCTTCCGGGCGGTATTGCTCTTGCATGGCTGCCTGTGGTCCTTTATGAAAAACATTTTTCTGGCTCTAAGATCCGCATAGCATACCCATAAGGCCGCGTATCAACAACACTTCCCACTTTTGCTGGCACGATTTCTGCCGAAAGCGTCAGCCTCTTCACCCTTTTGTAATTCACTGTACAGACGACACGGCAAAAGCAACATTACGACTAAACTTAAGTCAGCGAGGGTCTGCATAAAGGAGAACAAAATGAATAAAGTGGCTCAGGAGTATCGCGAGTCGTTAGCCGTATTGACTGAACGTCTTCGTCAGGGCGATCGTAACCTTGATGAGCTGATTGCCGGGCGGCGAAGTCAGTTGCTGGTGCGCGATGATATGTCAGAAAGTGAGATTGACCAGGCGCTGCGTTCGGTGCGCCGTGATTTAGGCGAGTTTGCCCGAAGTTACAGCGATGCTGAAGAACCGCTGGCGGACTCACTGTTTATGCGCATTATCCGCGAGAGCGTCTGGAAAGAGCTGGCGGATATTACGGATAAAAGTCAGCTGGAGTGGCGTGAGGTCTTTCAGGATCTGCATCACCATGGTGTCTATCAGAGCGGTGAAGTGGTCGGTCTTGGCAATCTGGTGTGTGAAAAGTGCCAGTTTACCCGGGCAATCTATACGCCTGAGACCTTATCCCGTTGTCCGGAGTGCGGCCACGATCAGTTCCAGCGTCAGCCTTTTGAACCCTGATAACAAACATTATGCGGGCCACATTGAGTGACCCGCATACGTTGTTTAGTGCAGAATTTTAGCGAGGAAATCTTTAGCGCGGTCAGACTGCGGATTATTAAAGAAGTCATCTTTGTTGGTGTCTTCGATAATTTTCCCTTCATCCATAAAGATCACGCGATTGGCGACTTTACGGGCAAAGCCCATCTCGTGTGTCACCACCATCATCGTCATCCCTTCCTGCGCCAGTTCAACCATCACATCCAGCACTTCATTGATCATTTCCGGATCCAGCGCGGAGGTCGGTTCATCAAACAGCATCGCAATAGGATCCATGCAGAGCGCACGCGCAATGGCCACGCGCTGCTGCTGACCGCCGGAGAGCTGGCCAGGAAACTTCTCCGCATGGGCTGACAGTCCCACACGCTTCAGCAGCTTCAGCCCTTTATCGCGGGCCGCCGCTTTGTCTCGCTTCAGCACTTTTACCTGCGCCAGCACCAGATTGTTAATAATGCTCAAATGCGGGAACAGCTCGAAGTGCTGGAACACCATTCCGACCTGACTGCGAAGCTGCGCCAGATTGGTTTTTTTGTTGTTCACTTCGGTGCCGTTGACGGAAATCACACCCTGCTGAACGGGCTCAAGTCCGTTCACGGTTTTGATGAGCGTCGATTTACCGGAGCCGGACGGGCCGCACACTACCACCACTTCACCGGTTTTGACTTCGGTTGAGCAGTCGGTCAGCACCTGAAAGTGACCATACCACTTAGAAACATTTTTCAGGCTAATCATTTAAACCGTCCTTTTTCTTTTTAGATAGCTGACCAACAGCGATGCGCTCAGGCTGATAACGAAGTAGACCAGACCTGCAAACAGAACCATTTCAACCTGGGTGCCGTCGCGCTCACCGATAGTCGACGCGGTACGGAAGAAGTCCGCCAGGCTTAACACATAAACCAGAGAGGTATCCTGGAACAGCACGATACCCTGCGTCAGTAACAGCGGAACCATGGCCCGGAATGCCTGCGGCAGAATAATCAGTTTCATGGCCTGCCACTGCGTCATACCCAGCGCCAGCGCGGCATTACCCTGGCCGCGTGAGATACTGATGATGCCGGCACGAATGATCTCTGAGTAGTACGCCGCTTCGAACAGTGAAAAGGCGACCATGGCTGAAATCAGGCGGATATCGGTTTTAGGCGACAGGCCCAGCACCTGTTGCAGGAAACTCGGCACCACCAGATAGAACCACAGCAGCACCATCACCAGCGGTACTGAGCGGAACAGGTTGACATAAATTTTGGCGAACCAGCTGATGGGCTTAAAGGTCGACAGACGCATTACCGCCAGCAGGGTGCCCCAAAGAATGCCGAAAACCACGGAGGTAATCGTGATCTTAAAGGTAATCACTAAGCCGTTAAGCAGATAGGGCAGGCTGGGCGCAATCGAACTCCAGTCAAAGTCGTACATTACTTGCCTCCCGCATTGCCTGGCAGCCGGACTTTGCGCTCGACCAGACTCATCAACAACATAATCACCAGGTTAATCGCGACGTAGGCCAGCGTAATGGCGGTAAAGGATTCATAGGCGTGAGCAGAATAGTCGAGCAACTTGCCCGCCTGTGCTGCCATATCCACCAGACCAATGGTGGAGGCGATAGCGGAGTTCTTGACCAGGTTCAGCATTTCCGAGGTCATCGGCGGAACAATCACGCGATACGCATTCGGCAGCAGTACATAGCGGTAAGTCTGCGGCAGGGTTAATCCCATCGCCAGGCCAGCATTCTTCTGTCCACTCGGCAGTGACTGAATCGCCGCGCGCACCTGCTCGCAAACGCGGGCGGCGGTAAACAGGCCGAGACAGATCATGGAAGAGAGGAAGAACTGAATGTTGGGGTCCAGCTCAGACTTAAACCACATGCCGAGATTCTCGCCCACCAGCTCGGGCGCCACCAGATACCAGAAGAAGAACTGGACGATCAGCGGGATGTTACGAAACAGTTCGACATAGCAGGTGCCAATGGTCGACAGCAGGCGATTCGGCACGGTGCGCAGAATGCCAAAAAATGAACCCACGCAGAAAGCGATAATCCAGGCGCAGCAGGAGACGGCTATCGTCACCTGAAAACCGGACCACAGCCAGCCGAGGTAGGTCGTGTTACCGAACGGGGCCTGTTCGAGAAATATGCCCCAGTTCCAATCGATACCCATAACGAGCTCCGGAAAAAAAGGGTAGCTAAGCTACCCTGAAGATTGATGAACGGCGTTTTATGTCCTGACGCAGGGGAACGACCCGTGTCAGTCTGTCTGTCCATGCCGCGGTTTCAGCAATCGAGAGGGCAGCCAGGCCGCCCTTGTTATACCCGCCGTCTTTCAGGCTGCATTTTGTTGGCTATGTATGTCCACGCACCCGAATCATCTACCTGAGTAAGTTCCCCGGGATGCATGCTCTCCTGCCGACTCAATGTGACCTGAAATCCATTGGGTATTTTTTTGTTAATTGAGTGCTTTGTCGTTTGGCGTTTTGAACAGCGCTTTCATGTCATCAGACAGCTCAAAGTTCATGTTCAGGTTCTTAGGCGGAATAGGCTTTTTGAACCAGGTATCGAACCATTTTTCTGCCTGACCCGACGTCTGGGCTTTGGCGATGGTTTCATCTACCAGCGCTTTGAACTGCGGATCATCTTTACGCAGCATGCAGCCATAGGCCTCTTTAGACTGTGGCGTGCCTAAAATTTCCCAGTTGTCCGGCTTTTTGGCTTTAGCGCGTTCGCCAGCCAGCAGGGCATCATCCATCATAAAGGCCACGGCACGGCCGGTTTCCAGTGTACGGAACGAGTCGCCATGATCTTTTGCGCTGATGATGCGCATATCCAGTTTTTGTTCATCGTTGAGTTTGTGCAGCAGCACTTCAGACGTGGTCCCTGAGGTTACCACCACGGTTTTGCCTTTCAGGTCGGCGAAATCTTTGATCGGGCCATCTTTCTTAACCAGCAGACGGGTGCCAATAACAAAAATTGTGTCAGAGAAAGCCGCCTGTTTCTGGCGCTCAAGGTTATTGGTGGTGGAGCCACACTCATAATCGTAGGTGCCGTTTTGCAGCAGTGGAATACGGTTTTGTGAGGTGATTGGAATCATTTTGACCTGCAGGTCAGGCTTGTTCAGCTTCGCTTTGATGGCTTCCACAATGGCGTTTGAGTAATCCTGTGAATAGCCGACGACTTTTTGCTGGTTGTCATAATAAGAAAAGGGAACTGATGATTCGCGATGCCCGACCACAATGACGCCATTGTCATTGATTTTCTTCAGGGTGCCGCTGAGATCTTCCGCCTGGGCCGCTCCCGCCGCTGCACCGATCAGCAGAAGAGATAATGCCACTTTGCGTAGTTGCATGTTCCAACTCCTTCGTATGAAAAAGGCACAGGATATAACCTGCGCTGATTATGATGTTGTGTCTGTTTTGTGCTGCGTTTCTGCTCATTCTGCGGATTAAATGGGCGCAGAAGAGTCACTAACATAGCGGATTGTTAACGCAATGAAACAAAAAAGTTTCTTTTTTGCGAGGTGATCCGCACCAAAAAAAGGCAAATTTCTCACACTGCGCGTTTACGGTGCAGGAGGTGCGACAGTTTTGGTGCAATCCGCCTCGCGGCAGCGTCTGCAATCAGGCCGTTAGCGAAAAACAGTGAAACATTTTGCAATCATCGTGCCAGATTGCAATCATCGTGCCAGAAAGCGGTGCAGGGTGAGAAAGGCAGCAGAGTATGCGGTCAGGGAGTGGGAGTATCAGAAAATAACAAGGAGAAAAGGCGAAACTTGCACCTCGCACCTACGGCAGACAAACGTCAAGCGAGGGGAGCTTTCGCCTGTAGCAGCGCATCGCGGGCCATAGATGGCCCGCGATGCGCAAGGCAGGGATGGCGGTGTTTGCGTCTCTGCGTAAGGCGTTTACTCCCTGAGCACCGCGCGTTTTCAACAACCTCAGGCGAAGCATTCGCTTCGCCATGACGCCTCTGCGCTGTTATCGGCGTCGGCGCAGCAGGGCAATCAACGCCGCCAGCAGCGTCAGTGACCAGACAGGCCAGATGCCAGCCCGCGCGTACGGGGTTTCTCCCTGCGTAGGCGTAACTTTGCTGGTCAGGACATCGCGCGTAAATTGCGGCAGCATGGCTTCCACATCACCACTGGCATTCACCACTGCAGTTACGCCATTGTTGGTACTGCGCAACAGCGGACGACCCAGTTCCAGCGCCCGCATCCTCGCCATCTGGAAGTGCTGCCACGGGCCGATAGAGTGGCCAAACCAGGCATCGTTCGAAACGGTCAGCAGGAAGTTGGTGTCGGGATGGAAGTTGGCCCGCACCTGTTCACCCAGCACGATCTCATAACAAATGGCGCTGGTCAGGTTATAGCCCGCCACGCGGAGTTGCGGCTGGAGATAGTTGCCACGGCTGAACGCCGACATCGGCAGATCAAAGAACGGAGCCAGCGGACGCAGCAGATCGGCCAGCGGCACAAATTCGCCAAATGGCACCAGGTGATTTTTCTGGTAACGATTGCCGCTGAAGTAGTTGTACGGCGTCTTGCCACCCAGCACGATCACGGTGTTGTAATCGTGATAGCGGTTCTGCTCCAGTCGGGAGTCTACGATACCCGTGACCAGCGAACTGCCGCGTTCACGCAGTTCATCATCCAGTGAATGCAGGAACGGCTGCTGATTACTTTCCAGATCGGTAATCGCCGATTCAGGCCAGATAATAATCGGCGCTTTGCCCATGAGCGGCTGGCTCAGACCGTGATAAATGCGCAGGGTGTTGAGCAGTTGCTGCGGATCCCACTTCATCGACTGCGGGATGTTTCCCTGCACCAGCGCCACTTCGACGGCACGCTCGGGCATCGGCTGAACCCACTGGATATAGCGCAACGGCCACGGCAGGGCCAGCAGCAGCAATGCTGCGACCAGACTTCTGACGTTGCGCTGCTGCAGGGCATATGCCAGCAGGCCAGCCACCACCATCAGCAGGAAGGTCAGGGTCTCGACCCCCGCCAGCGGGGCCAGACCTTTTAACGGGCCGTCAATCTGGCTGTAGCCAAACTGCAGCCATGGAAAGCCGGTCAGCACCCAGCCGCGCAGGAATTCCGTGATCTGCCACAAAGCCGGTGCGGCCAGCGCCAGTCGCCACAGCGTTGTGCGCGGCCAGATGCGATTCAGTACACCGGCAAACAGCGCCGGGTAGATCGCCAGATACGCCGCCAGCAATGCCACGATAAAGACATTCACCGGGCCAGGCATGCCACCAAAGGTGGCGACACTGACATAAACCCAGTTGATGCCGCTGCCGAATAAGCCCACTCCCCAGACAAAGCCGATTGCCGTAGCCTGCGGACTTGAGCGGTTCAGGGTCAGGAGCTGTAAGCCGCACAGCGACAGCAGTGCGGCGGGCCAGAAATCGTAAGGAGAGAAGGCGAGGGTGCCCAACGCACCCGTCATTAAAGCCAGCAGCAGGCGAACCCGCTGGCGCGGGTAGAGTGAGGCTAAAGCCATAGACTTATTCGTCTTCCAGTTGAGGTTGTGGCGAGTTTTCCGGAATGGTCACGTGAACCTGGATGATGCGGCGGCTGTCAGCCATTGCTACCTTGAACTGGTAACCCTCAATCTCAATGCTTTCACCGCGCGCGGGCAGATGGCCGAAGCCCTGCATCACCAGACCACCAATGGTATCGACTTCATCGTCACTGAACTGCGTGCCAAACACCTCATTGAAATCTTCAATGGCGGTCAGAGCGCGCACCGTAAAGGTGTGACGGTTGAGCTGACGGATATCACGATCTTCTTCATCGTCATACTCATCTTCAATCTCACCGACAATCAGCTCCAGAATATCTTCAATGGTCACCAGACCAGAGACACCACCAAACTCATCGATAACGATCGCCATGTGGTAGCGCTGGGAGCGGAACTCTTTCAGCATCCGGTCAACGCGCTTACTTTCAGGCACAACCACCGCAGGACGCAGGACTTTCTCAATGCTGAAAGGCTCAGATTCGCTGCTCATAAACGGCAGCAGATCTTTCGCCATCAGAATCCCTTCCACATGATCTTTATCTTCGCTGATCACCGGGAAGCGGGAATGGGCGGATTCGATAATGACATCCAGACACTCTTCGAGGCTCTGATTACGTTTCAGGGTGATCATTTGCGAGCGCGGGATCATGATGTCACGCACGCGCTGCTCCGCAATATCCAGAACCCCTTCGAGCATGTCGCGGGTGTCCTGGTCAATCAGCTCTTTGTTATTCGAGTCGCGGATCAGCTCCAGTAGCTCATCACGGCTTTTCGGTTCACCGTGAAAAAGTTGGTTGATCAACAGGGAGAAAAATCCCTTTTTACTACTGGGTGCATCGCTGTTTTGAGAATGGTCGTCGCTCATGGCGGTTTTTATAGATCTCTCTGGTGAGGAATAGGTGCTGTCAGCAAACCGTGCTGACAGCCGGATAGCCAGAATTCGGGATTCAGGCGTCTTCTTTCTCCGAAATGTACGGATCAGGATACCCAAGAGCAAGCATTATCTCGGTCTCCAGTCCTTCCATCTCGTCCGCTTCGTCGTCTTCAATATGGTCGTAACCCAGCAGATGCAGCGTGCCGTGTACCACCATATGCGCCCAGTGGGCTTCAACGCTTTTGCCCTGTTCTGCGGCTTCCTGCTCAACCACCTGGCGGCAGATGATCAGATCGCCCAGCAGAGGTAACTCAATACCCGGTGGCGCTTCAAACGGGAAGGAGAGAACATTTGTCGGCTTGTCTTTGCCGCGATAAGTCAGATTTAACTCATGACTCTCCGCTTCATCGACCAGACGGACGGTGACTTCACTTTCGGGCTGAAAAGGGGTAACAGCCGCGGAAAGCCAGCGATGAAACAGGCTTTCATCCGGCAGGTCCGCCGTGTTCTCACAGGCGACCTGCAGGTCGAGAATGACCTCACTCATTTGCTCTCCTGCGTGGCGCTCTGTGCAGCCAGTGCTTCACGTTTACGCTCTTCAGCCTGCTGATCGCGACGGGTCTGATCGGCCGCTTCCCAGGCTTCATAGGCGGTAACAATGCGGGCAACCACCGGATGGCGCACCACATCTTCACTGTGGAAGAAGTTAAAGCTAATCTCTTCAACGTCTGCCAGCACTTCAATGGCATGCCGCAGGCCCGACTTAACGTGACGTGGCAGGTCAATCTGGGTGACGTCGCCGGTAATTACCGCTTTGGAGTTAAAGCCGATGCGCGTCAGGAACATCTTCATCTGCTCGATGGTGGTGTTCTGGCTCTCATCAAGAATGATAAATGCATCGTTCAGGGTACGACCACGCATGTAAGCCAGCGGAGCCACCTCAATAACGTTGCGCTCCATCAGCTTTTCTACCCGCTCAAAACCGAGCATTTCAAATAGGGCATCGTAGAGCGGACGCAGATATGGGTCGACTTTCTGGCTCAGATCGCCAGGCAGGAAGCCGAGTTTTTCACCCGCTTCGACGGCAGGGCGCGTCAGCATGATGCGGCGAATCTCCTGACGCTCCAGGGCATCCACTGCGGCTGCCACCGCCAGATAGGTTTTACCGGTACCCGCCGGGCCGACGCCAAAGGTGATGTCATGGTCGAGCACATTCGCGATGTACTGCGCCTGGTTCGGCGTGCGTGGTTTAATCACACCACGCTTGGTCTTGATATTGACCGCTTTGCCGTACTCCGGCACGCTTTCGGCGGTTTGTTCCAGTACCCGGCTCTCTTTGATGGCCAGGTGAATCTGGTCAGGCTCAATATCCGGGATCTCACCACGCATCGGCGCGGTGTCGACATAGAGGGTTTTCAGAATATCTGCGGCGGCATTGACGCACAGTGGACGTCCCACCAGCTTAAAGACATTGTCGCGACGATTGATCTCAATGCCCAGACGACGCTCAAGCTGTTTCACATTATCGTCGAACGGCCCGCACAGGCTCATCAGTCGACGGTTATCAGCCGGTTCAAGGGCGATTTCACGAGTTTCGATATTCAAACGAATCCTTTGGGTCACTCAGGGCCAGTTATGGGATGTGTCTGACGCACCGTTGGGCTTAACCGTGTGCACCATAACGAAATTATTTATGCCGTAACGCCTGGGCGCAAGCTTAAGGAGAGATATTTGGGCGACACTTTCAGAAACCAAGTGTCGCGGCGTGAAATTGGCGGCAACGCGCTGCGCGCTGCCGCCCGGTAGTGCAGGGATCACGGCTGGAACAGGCTCACGCCGATTTCGTTTTCTTTGCGGGTACGGGCAATCACAGAGGCCGGGCTTTCCGCCATACGCAGGCCCATCTCTTCTTCGGTACGCACCAGTTTGCCGCGCAGCGAGTTGGTGTAGACATCGACAATTTCAACATCCACAAAACGGCCAATCATCTCAGGTGAGCCTTCGAAATTAACCACACGGTTATTTTCGGTGCGGCCGGAAACTTCCATGACGTTCTTGCGGGAGATGCCTTCCACCAGAATACGCTGCACGGTGCCCACCATGCGGCGACTGATCGCCTGCGCCTGCTGGTTAATGCGGTCCTGGAGGATCCACAGACGCTGCTTTTTCTCCTCTTCGCTGACATCATCCGGCAGGTCAGCGGCTGGCGTGCCAGGACGGGCAGAGTAGACAAAGCTGAAGCTGACATCGAAATTGATCTCGGCGATAAGCTTCATGGTCTGCTCGAAATCCTGCTGCGTTTCACCCGGGAAGCCGATGATGAAGTCAGAACTGATCTCAATATCGGGCCGCGCTGCGCGCAGCTTGCGGATAATCGCCTTATATTCCAGCGCGGTGTGCGCACGCTTCATCAGCGTCAGAATACGGTCCGATCCACTCTGAACGGGCAGATGCAGGAAACTCACCAGCTCCGGGGTATCGCGGTAGACCTCGATAATGTCGTCAGTAAACTCAATCGGGTGGCTGGTGGTGAAACGAATACGGTCGATACCGTCGATAGCAGCGACCAGGCGCAGCAGCTCGGCGAAGGTACAGATCTCACCGTCAAAGGTGGCGCCACGATACGCGTTGACGTTCTGGCCAAGCAGGTTAACTTCACGCACACCCTGCGCCGCCAGCTGCGCGATTTCCAGCAAAATGTCATCGCTGGGACGGCTCACTTCCTCGCCGCGTGTGTAAGGAACCACGCAGAAAGTACAATATTTGTTGCAGCCTTCCATGATAGAAACAAAGGCTGTGGGACCTTCTGCGCGCGGATCCGGCAGGCGATCGAATTTCTCAATTTCCGGGAAACTGATGTCGACCACCGGACTTTTGGTGCCGCGCACGGTGTTAATCATTTCCGGCAGACGATGGAGTGTCTGCGGACCAAAAACGATATCGACGCAGGGAGCACGCTGGCGAATATGGTCCCCTTCCTGCGACGCGACGCAGCCGCCAACGCCGATAATGACATCCGGATTGCGCTCTTTGAGTTTTCTCCAGCGTCCCAGCAGGTGGAACACTTTCTCCTGCGCTTTTTCACGAATAGAACAGGTGTTAAGCAGCAGGATATCCGCCTCTTCAGGGACCTCGGTCAGCGTGTAGCCGTGCGTCGTGTTCAGCAGATCAGACATCTTGGATGAATCATACTCATTCATCTGACATCCCCAGGTTTTGATATGCAGTTTTTTTGTCATCGCGCTAGCCATTGATTCAGTGCAGTGAAGTGAGGGGCGCGTATTGTAATGCTTTGATGCTGTTGTGACCAGCCTGAGGGCTTTTCTGCCAGCCTTCGGGTTTTCCGGTACACTTTGCTCTATTCAGACCCGTGTTGCGCAGGCTGGCGGGAATAAGAGAGGGATATAAGCAATGCAGGATAATCAGTTTGATGTCGTGATTGTCGGCGGTGGCATGGTCGGTGCTGCGCTGGCCTGTGGACTGACACAGCAACATTTTCGCGTGGCGGTCATTGAGCGTGCCGAACCCGCTCCATTTGAGGCCGACAGCGATCCCGATTTGCGAATTTCAGCGATCGGATCCTCCTCGGTGGCGTTACTGAAGCAACTTAACGTCTGGCCGCGGGTAGACGCGATGCGCAGCGCGCCCTATCGGCGACTGGAAACCTGGGAGTGGCAAGCGGCGCAGGTAAGTTTTGATGCTGCCTCGCTGGGCTTACCTGAACTGGGTTTTATGGTTGAGAACAGCGTGCTTCAGCGGGCGTTGTGGGAGGAGATGCAGTCGCTGGGCGTGACCTGCTATTGTCCGGCCACGCTGGAAAATCTGCAGCCAGAAAATGGCGGCTGGCGCGTTGATCTTAACGACGGCGTGGCCTTACACACCCGGCTGGTGGTTGGCGCAGATGGTGCGAACTCACAGGTGCGGCAGATGGCCGGCATCGGGATTCATGGCTGGAGCTATGCGCAGTCCTGTTTACTGATCAGCGTGACCTGCGAACATCCGGCAGGAGATGCCACCTGGCAGCACTTTACGCCGCAGGGGCCGCGCGCCTTCCTGCCGCTGTATGGCAATCGCGCCTCGCTGGTCTGGTACGACGCGCCTGCAAGAGTGCGCCAGCTACAGGCGATGCCGATGGCCCAGCTGGAAAAAGAGATTGCCAGCCACTTCCCGGCGCGGCTGGGACGTTTCAAAGCCCATGCGGCAGGGGGTTTTCCGCTGGTGCGTCGCCATGCTTCACGCTATGTCCTGCCAGGACTGGCGCTGGTTGGCGATGCCGCGCATACCATTAACCCGCTGGCCGGGCAGGGCGTGAATCTGGGCTATCGCGATATTGATGCGTTGATTGAGGTGCTGGTCAGCGCACGCGGTGCGGCGGAAGACTGGGCGTCAGAGCGGATATTGCAGCGCTATCACCGGCAGCGTCGTAAAGACAATATGCTGATGCAGGGCGGAATGGATCTCTTTTACTTTGCTTTCAGCAATCAGCTGGCACCACTGCGCTTCGCGCGTAATCTCGGACTGATTGCTGCCGAGCATTCCGGTGTCCTGAAGCGACAGGTATTACGATACGCACTGGGTTTATAGACCATTGCGCATTGAGGCTCGCCGCAGGGCGGGCCGGCAATCAGGAAGCGTGGAACGTTTCAGAAGGGACAAAAACAACAAAGCCCGCAAAAGCGGGCCTGGTTGTGCAATTTGGCTGGGGTGCAGGGATTCGAACCCCGGAATGCTGGTATCAGAAACCAGTGCCTTACCGCTTGGCGACACCCCAATAATGGTGTTTTTCAAATTGTCTTTGTATGGCTGGGGTGCAGGGATTCGAACCCCGGAATGCTGGTATCAGAAACCAGTGCCTTACCGCTTGGCGACACCCCAATTATATGGTGGCTACGACGGGAATCGAACCTGTGACCCCAGCATTATGAGTGCTGTGCTCTAACCAGCTGAGCTACGTAGCCTAATTGTACTGCATTTTTCAATGATGGCTGGGATACCTGGATTCGAACCAGGGAATGCCGGTATCAAAAACCGGTGCCTTACCGCTTGGCGATATCCCATTCGTCCGTTCTCAGCATACAAGAATCATCGAAATTGGCTGGGATACCTGGATTCGAACCAGGGAATGCCGGTATCAAAAACCGGTGCCTTACCGCTTGGCGATATCCCATCCACGCTGCCGAATAATGAAATGGTGCGGGAGGCGAGACTTGAACTCGCACACCTTGCGGCGCCAGAACCTAAATCTGGTGCGTCTACCAATTTCGCCACTCCCGCAAAAAAAGATGGTGGCTACGACGGGAATCGAACCTGTGACCCCAGCATTATGAGTGCTGTGCTCTAACCAGCTGAGCTACGTAGCCATCTTTTTTTCGCGTTACCTTCATCGGCGTTGCGGGGCGCATTATGCGGAGTTGACCAGACAGCGTCAACAAGTTTTTTACCGTTTTTTGCCAGATAATTGCTGTTTGACTGGCTTATAACCAGCCTGGCGGTTTATTCGGCAATTTTTCAGTGAATACAACGCTAATCGTAAAAAAAATGGGCCGCAGCGGGCCCATTCTGACGGCTCTCTGCCTGCTTATTTGTAAGCTGACTGATGCACACCGACGGCACGTCCGGATGGATCGTCCATGTTTTTAAACGCTTCATCCCACTCAATTGCTTTGGCAGAAGAACAGGCGACCGATGGACCACCAGGCACACATTCTGCCGCGCTCGCTAATGGGAACAGCTCTTCGAAGATCTCACGATAAAGATACGCTTCTTTCGAACCTGGCGTGTTGAACGGGAAACGGAAGTGGGCGGTTGCCAGCTGCTGATCGCTGATTTGCTTCGCCGCGACTTCTTTCAGTGAGTCGATCCAGCTGTACCCCACGCCATCCGAGAACTGCTCTTTCTGACGCCACGCCACGCTCTCTGGCAGGTAAGAGGAGAAACATTCACGCAGAATGTGCTTCTCCATTTTACCGTTGCTGCCACACATTTTGTCGGCCGGGTTAATCCGCATCGCCACATCCAGGAATTTTTTATCCAGGAAGGGTACACGTGCCTCAACGCCCCAGGCTGACATCGCTTTGTTAGCACGGGCGCAGTCGAACATATGCAGCGCCTGCAGTTTACGCACGTTTTCTTCGTGGAACTCTTTGTCGTTTGGCGCCTTATGGAAATAGAGATAGCCGCCGAAGACTTCATCTGCGCCTTCGCCAGACAGCACCATCTTAATGCCCATCGCTTTGATTTTACGCGACATTAAATACATCGGCGTAGAGGCGCGAATAGTGGTGACGTCATAAGTTTCAATGTGATAAATCACATCGCGAATCGCATCCAGTCCTTCCTGAACGGTGAAATGAATTTCGTGGTGCACGGTGCCCAGATGTTCCGCTACGGTTTTCGCCGCTTTTAAATCGGGTGAACCTTCCAGTCCGACTGCGAAGGAGTGCAGTTGCGGCCACCAGGCATCACTTTTGTCCTGATCCTCAACCCGCTTTGCTGCAAAACGCTTGGTCACAGCTGAAATGATGGAGGAGTCCAGACCGCCTGACAGCAGCACACCGTAAGGTACATCTGACATCAGGTGGCTTTTCACGGACTCTTCCAGCGCATGCTTCAGGCCAGCGGCGTCGGTGGTGTTGTGCTCAACGTTTTTGTATTCCATCCAGTCACGCTGCCAGTAACGACGGATTTCACCATCGGTGCTGGAGAGATAGCTTCCCGGCGGGAATTCTTTGATGGAACGGCAGGCTGGCACCAGCGCTTTCATTTCTGAAGCAACAAACAGGTTGCCGTGCTCATCGTTACCCATATAGAGCGGGATGATGCCAATGTGGTCGCGACCAATCAGCCAGGTTTTTTTAACGGTGTCATAGAGGATAAAGGCGAACATGCCTTCCAGCTCGTCGAGGAAATCGACACCTTTCTCCTGATAGAGCGCCAGAATGACTTCACAGTCAGAGCCGGTCTGAAATTCGTAGCGATCGCTGAGTTCAGCGCGCAGTGCCTGATGGTTGTAAATTTCGCCGTTAACCGCCAGTACGTGGGTGTGATCGGCGTTGTACAGCGGCTGTGCGCCATTGTTAACGTCAACAATTGAGAGGCGTTCATGCGCCAGAATAGCATGATCATCGGCGAAGACGCCTGACCAGTCCGGGCCGCGATGACGCATTAAGCGTGAACATTCCAGCGCTTTTTTGCGCAGCTCAACAGGATCGGTTTTCAGATCCAGCACACCAAAAATTGAACACATAACTGACTCCTGAGCTCACCTTACGGCGATGTTATCTTTTACGTTTGTCCGGCAGCCTGTCGCTGCGTGATACATAAGAAAATGCGCTATTTAGTGCATTCAATGCAAGAGGAATCGTGATTTACTGATAAAAATATTGTTCACATGGCAATAATTTTGAATAAACGATAATTTAAACGTTGTTTTGTTGATGGATCAGCAATGGAATGGCTTTTGTGAACAAAAAACAGGCAGTGAAACCTGCGGGAACAGGGGAAAAAAAGGGGGACGCATCACAGATTAGCCGGATGCGTCATAAGAGAAATGAATCAGAACAGGTCAATATCGGCAACAGAAGGGTAGATCCAGTCCGGGCGGAACGGCATAGCATCAATATCCGTCAGCGTGGAGACGCCAGAGAGAACCAGCACCGTTTCCAGACCCGCCTGAAAACCGGCCAGAATATCGGTTCGCAGATTGTCGCCAACAATGACCGTCTCTTCAGAGTGAGCCTGCATTTTGTTCAGCGCGGCGCGCATGATGTAGGGGCTGGGTTTGCCAACAACAAACGGGCGACGACCAGAGATTTTCTCGATACCCGCACAAAGCGCGCCACAGGCAGGAATAAAACCGCGCGCATGCGTATCCGGGTTAGTGGCAATGAAGCGAGCGCCGTTAGCCACGAAAAAAGCCGCTTTATGCATCATGTCCCAGTTAAACGAGCGTGTCTCACCGACAATCACGAAGTCGGGATTCACATCAGTAATCGTAAAGCCCGCTTTGTAGAGTTCGTGAATCAGCGCGCCCTCACCAATGACATAGGCCTTTTTGCCTTCCTGACGGCGCAGGAAATCGGCTGTGGCCATTGCCGAGGTATAGAAAACGGATTCAGGAACCTCAACACCGGCCGAGGCAAAACGGTTAGCCAGATCCTGCTCGGTTTGCGAGGGATAGTTTGTCAGCACCACCAGCGGCATCTCTTTGGCCAGAATGCGCTGTAAAAATTCCTGCGCGCCGGGAACGGCCGTGTTGTCGTGCATCAGCACGCCATCGATATCACAAATTACGCTTTTAATGGTCATAGTCAGATCCGATGTGGCCCGCCACAGCAGCGGGTTAGCTTAGTCTTCCAGAAGATGTTGCAGCAGAATGCCGTTAAGCATGGCACGTTTGGCGAGCGCAAACGCGCCAATGGCAGAACGATGATCCAGGGTGGAGCGCACAACCGGCAGATTTTTGCGAAAGGCGGCTAAGGCCTGGGTATTGATGCAGCCTTCGATAGCGGGCAGCAGCACTTTTTCGGCCTCTGTGATCTCACCCGCCAGCACCACTTTTTGTGGATTAAACAGGTTGATTGCGATTGCGATAGCTTTGCCAAGATAACGGCCAACATGCTCGATCACTTCACACGCCAGCGCATCCCCCTGATTGGCCGCTTTGCAGATATGGGACATCTGGCTCGCCTCCAGCGTCAGTGTGCTGGGATGGCCCTGACTCAACAGATGTCGTACGCGATTTTCAATGGCGCCGTTGGCGGCAATGGTTTCAAGGCAGCCAAAGTTGCCGCAGTGGCAGCGTTCACCAAGGGGATCGACCTGAATATGGCCGATCTCGCCGACGTTGCCGTTGCTGCCAAGAAAGATATGGCCGTTAGCAATAATGCCGGCACCGGTGCCACGGTGTAAGCGCACCAGAATTGAGTCTGCACAGTCACGGCTTGCACCGAAGTAGTGCTCGGCCAGGGCCAGACTGCGGATGTCGTGACCGACAAAGCTCGTGACGTTGAAACGTTTTTTCAGACTGGCGACCAGCGGCCAGTGGCTGACGGAAATATGCGGCATATAGCGGATGACGCCGTTAATCGGATCGACCAGCCCTGGCAGGATAACGGAAATCGCGATCAGCTCGCGTATTTTGCGCTGGTGCTGCTCAATGAAGCTGCTGATGGCGTTAAACAGCGCATGTTCCAGCGTCTCCTGAGTGCGTTCCGGCAGGGCGTAATCTTCCTGTGCCAGTGATTTACCACTGAGGTCGAAAAGGGTCAGGGTGGCATCATTGCGTCCGAGACGGACGCCGATGGTATGGAAATGGCGGGTTTCAGTAATAATCGAAATGGCGCGGCGACCACCGGTAGAGGCCTGCTGGTCTACCTCTTTGATCAGGCCGCGCTCAATCAACTGGCGGGTAATTTTGGTGACACTGGCGGGGGCAAGCTGACTGAGTTCAGCAATCTGAATGCGCGATATCGGCCCCTGTTGATCAATCAGCCGGTAAACCGCTGCGCTATTGAGTTGCTTAACAAGATCGACATTTCCTATTTGTGACTGGCCGCCAGTGGTCATTCAGTGCTTACTCGCTCAGGACGTCGTCTCCGTTGACAAACGTCTTAATGATTTTAAAGTCGCGCGTAAACACAGTCAGGTTCGCGATTTTTCCTGCTTCGATCGAGCCCAACTGCCTTTCCACGCCCATCGCCCGTGCCGGGTAAAGTGATGCCATGCGCAACGCTTCATCCAGTGCGATACCCACATGCTCGACGCTGTTTTGTACCGCTTCGATCATCGTCAGGGCAGAACCACTTAATGTGCCGTTTTCGTCGACACAAAGCCCATCACGATAATAGATTGTTTTGCCTGCAAAAATAAACTCGCTGATGTCAGCACCAGCGGGGGCAGTGGCATCCGTTACCAGCACCAGTTTGTCGCCTTTAATGCGCTTTGCATTCCGTACGTTAGCGTAATGTACATGTAAACCATCCGCAATAATGCCGCAGTATACATCAGGTGAATCAAACAGCGCACCGATAAGCCCGGGTTCACGGCCGGCAAATGTCGGCATGGCGTTGTAGAGGTGCGTTGCGAAACGCACACCAGCAGAAAAACCCGCTTTCGCCTCTTCATAAGTCGCATTCGAGTGACCCGCTGAAACGATGATTCCGGCGTCTGTCAGCTGACGAATCACCTCGCTGCCGGCGTTTTCCGGTGCCAGCGTGACTTTGGTGATGACGTCTGCGTTGTCACAAAGATACTGCACCATCGCAGCATCCGGCAGGCGAATCAGCGCCGGATCGTGGGTGCCTTTTTTCGCCTTACTCAGCCAGGGCCCTTCCAGATGCAGACCCAGGGCCTGATGCTGATGTTTCTGCAGATAGGCGCGCATGGTTTCAATCGCACGCGTCATCAGGGCATCGCTGCTGGTAATCAGCGTCGGTAAAAAGCTGGTGCAGCCAGACTTCTCATTGGCGCGCTGCATCGTTTCCAGGGTTTCGATACTCAGTGCATCCAGGCTGTCATTGAACTGCACACCGCCGCAGCCGTTGAGCTGAAGATCGATAAAACCTGGCGCAATCATCGCGCCCGCCATATCCCGCTGCTCAATATTGGCCGGGAGCGATTCACGCGGGCAGACGCGTGCAATAAGCCCGTCAGCCACCACGACGGCATGATTGTCCAGAACCTCATGGCCACTGTAAATTCGACCGTTTACTAATGCGTACATCTCTTTTCTCCCGTCCTGGCCTGCTGTCACTCAGCGTAACAGCAGGGCACGACAATGTTCTGTTACACGCCTTTCATATTTTCCGCTTCCATTTCGCGGAAATATTTCACGGTTTTCACTTTCAGTTCCATGGTGGCGGGTTCATCACAGACCACCACCGATTTGGCATGCAGCTGCAGACAGCTGATTGTCCACATATGATTCACATTGCCTTCGACCGCCGCCTGCAGTGCCTGCGCTTTAACATGGCCGGTAACCAGAATCATCACTTCTTCTGCATCCAGCAGCGTACCGACGCCCACGGTAAGGGCATATTTAGGCACCTGATCAACATCGCCGTTAAAGAAGCGAGAGTTTGCCACGCGGGTGTCATGCGTCAGGGTTTTAATGCGGGTACGGGAGGCCAGTGAAGAAGCCGGCTCGTTAAAGGCGATATGACCGTCGTTACCGACACCGCCCATAAACAGGTGAATTTTACCCAGCGTGCGAATTTTCTCTTCGTACTGACGACATTCTGCGTCAATATCCGGCGCATTACCATTCAGCAGGTTGATATTTTCCGGTTGAATATCAACGTGATCAAAGAAATTGCGATACATAAAACTGTGATAGCTTTCCGGATGCTCTTTCGGCAGGCCAACATATTCGTCCATATTGAAGGTGACGACATGCTTAAAACTGACCTGGCCCGCTTTATGCATATCAATCAGGTGCTTGTACGCCTCCAGGGGTGTGCCGCCGGTCGGCAGACCCAGAACAAAAGGTTTATCCGCCGTCGGATTAAATGCATTGATGCGGTTAACAATATGTCGGGCGGCCCATTTGCCTACCTGAGTTGGCGTCGCTAAAGGAATCAGTCTCATGTTTCACCTCATTAGAAAATGGAAAGGGGATCGCTAAACCGTTGCGTTACTCATCAGCCTGAGCAGATTTTCTATTCTCGCCACGGGCGGAGCGCAATTCAATATTTCGGATCATAAAATAAGTTTGCAGTCATTGCCAGATGTTGCCGTATGACACGATGTTTTTTAGTGATAAAAATCACATCTGGCAGGGTTTTAATTTGCGAAGCGAATTAATTTATTATTACACTTCGCTGCGTGATATGAAGTGTATTAACGATCTTTGCAGCTGACACAACAACATTAAGCAGCGCAAAGCGACAAGTCAGGCTCATAGGGGGAAGGGTTATGTTAGGTTACTTACAAAAGGTGGGGCGTGCACTGATGGTGCCGGTCGCTACCCTGCCAGCAGCAGCAATACTAATGGGGGTTGGCTACTGGATTGATCCAGACAGCTGGGGTGCAGGCAATGCGCTGGCTGCCTTACTGATCAAATCAGGTTCTGCCATCATTGAGCACATGTCAGTCCTGTTTGCGATTGGTATCGCCTATGGCATGTCAAAAGATAAAGATGGTGCGGCAGCCCTGACCGGCTTTGTCGGATTCCTGGTGGTCACCACGCTTTGCTCACCGGCCGCGGTGGCCATGATTCAGAAAATTCCTTTAGCTCAGGTACCTGCAGCGTTTGGCAAAATTGAGAATCAGTTTGTCGGTATTCTGGTCGGTATCCTGTCAGCAGAAGTCTATAACCGCTTCAGCCATGTTGAGCTGCCTAAAGCGCTCTCCTTCTTCAGCGGACGGCGGCTGGTGCCGATTCTGGTCTCGTTCCTGATGATCTTCGTCGCTTTTATCCTGATGTACATCTGGCCAGTGGTGTTTAACGGCCTGGTCAGCTTTGGTGAACACATCCAGAAGCTGGGCTCTGTCGGTGCCGGCATCTATGCCTTCTTCAACCGCCTGCTGATTCCGGTCGGTCTGCATCACGCGCTGAACTCCGTGTTCTGGTTTGACGTTGCAGGTATTAATGACATTCCTAAATTCCTTGGCGGTGCGCAGTCACTGGCTGACGGAACCGCAACCGTAGGGATTACCGGTCGTTATCAGGCGGGCTTTTTCCCGATTATGATGTTTGGTCTGCCGGGTGCAGCACTGGCTATCTACCACTGTGCGCGTCCAGAGAACCGCGTCAAAGTGGGGAGTATTATGCTGGCTGCTGCGTTTGCTGCCTTCTTTACGGGTATCACCGAACCGCTGGAATTCTCCTTTATGTTCGTGGCGCCGGTGCTCTATCTGATCCACGCCGTTCTGACCGGTCTCTCTGTCTTTATCGCTGCCAGTATGCACTGGATTGCCGGATTTGGTTTCAGCGCCGGGCTGGTGGATATGGTGCTGTCGACCCGTAATCCTCTCGCGACACACTGGTACATGCTGATTCCGCAGGGGCTGGTCTTCTTCGCTATCTACTATGTCGTGTTCCGCTTCACGATTAAAAAATTCAACCTGATGACGCCAGGCCGTGAGCTGGCGGTTGACGGTGATGAAAGTGATGGTTACGACGTCAACGTGGATAAAACCGACAATGGTGAAACGGCGACTGAATCACTGGCGCGCCGTTACATCGGTGCAGTGGGTGGTTCAGAGAACTTAACCAGCATCGATGCCTGTATCACCCGTCTGCGTCTTAATGTGAATGATTCCGCTCAGGTTAATGAAGGTGTGGCGAAGCGTCTTGGTGCGTCCGGCGTGATTCGTCTTAACAAACAGAGCGTGCAGATCATCGTGGGCACCCAGGCAGAAAGCATCGCCTCGGCCATGAAAAAAGTGCTGACCAAGGGTCCGGTTGCTGCAGCGACAGCCAGCAGCGCACCGGCTGAGCCGGCTGTGGCACCGCAGGCGGTGCTGAACAGTGAGAAGCGTGTCATCGCAACCCTGCTGGCACCAGTCAGCGGTGAAGTCGTGGCACTGGATGATGTGCCGGATGAAGCCTTCGCCAGCAAAGCGGTGGGTGACGGTCTGGCGATCAAACCCAGCGACAAATGGGTCGTGGCACCGATAGCGGGTACGCTGGTTAAAATCTTCAACACCAATCACGCCTTCTGTCTGGAAACGGACAATGGTGTAGAGATAGTGGTACACATGGGACTGGATACCGTGGAGCTGGAAGGTAAAGGCTTTACCCGTCTGGTTGACGAGGGGGCCACCGTGGTCGCTGGTCAGCGGGTGCTGGAGATGGACCTTGAATTCCTGAACGCGAACGCCCGCTCAATGGTGAGTCCGGTCGTGGTCAGTAACAGCGATGACTTCGCAGGGCTGACATTACTGGCTCGCGGCCAGGTGGTAGCCGGTGAAACCCCGCTATACGAAGTGAAAGGCTAATCCCCGCAACAGAACCCCACAGGCAGGAAGCGATTCCTGCCTTTTTTGTTTTAAAGGCTTAACAAACGGTTGTTTCCCTCAGACGCTTTGTGGATCATACTCCGTTACTTCGTGGTACAAATCACCCGTTATTCGTATTGAGGATTTTTGAGATGAGTGAGGCTGAAGCCCGCCCAACTAACTTTATTCGTCAGATCATTGACGAAGATTTGGCGAGCGGTAAGCACAGCAGCGTGCATACCCGTTTCCCGCCAGAGCCCAATGGCTATCTGCATATTGGTCATGCGAAATCGATCTGTCTGAATTTTGGCATCGCCCAGGATTATCAGGGGCAATGCAACCTGCGTTTCGACGATACCAATCCGGTTAAAGAGGATATGGAATTTGTTGAATCCATTAAGCGTGACGTCCAGTGGCTGGGTTTTGAGTGGAGCGGTGAGGTCTGTTACTCATCAAACTATTTTGATCAGCTCTACAATTATGCCATCGAGCTGATTTCTAAAGGTCTGGCTTACGTTGATGAACTCAGTCCGGATGAGATTCGCGAATATCGCGGCACCCTGAAAGAGCCTGGCAAAAACAGCCCTTATCGCGATCGCAGCGTGGAAGAGAACCTGGCGCTGTTTGAGAAAATGCGCAACGGTGAGTTTGCCGAAGGCAGCGCCTGTCTGCGTGCCAAAATCGACATGGCCTCTAGTTTCATCGTGATGCGTGATCCGGTGCTGTATCGCATCAAGTTCGCAGAACACCACCAGACGGGTAACAAGTGGTGCATCTATCCGATGTATGACTTTACCCACTGCATCTCCGATGCGCTGGAAGGCATCACGCACTCACTGTGTACGCTGGAGTTTCAGGACAACCGCCGTCTCTATGACTGGGTGCTGGATAACATCACCATTCCGGTTCATCCGCGCCAGTACGAGTTCTCGCGTCTGAATCTGGAGTATGCGGTGATGTCGAAACGCAAACTCACTCAGCTGGTGACCGAGAAGCACGTAGAAGGCTGGGACGATCCGCGCATGCTGACCGTTTCAGGTCTGCGTCGTCGCGGTTACACCGCAGCCTCTATCCGTGAGTTCTGCCGTCGTATTGGCGTGACCAAACAGGATAACATCGTGGAGATGGCCTCGCTGGAATCCTGTATTCGCGATGATCTTAACGAGAATGCACCACGTGCCATGGCGGTGCTCGATCCGCTAAAAGTGGTGATCGAAAACCTGCCAGCGGGTCACAGCGAAACCCTCACCATGCCCAATCATCCGGGTAAGCCGGAGATGGGCACGCGTGAAGTGCCGTTCAGCCGCGAGATCTGGATCGACCGTGCAGATTTCCGTGAAGAGGCGAACAAGCAATATAAACGTCTGGTGCTGGGCAAAGAAGTTCGCCTGCGCAACGCCTACGTGATTCGTGCTGAGCGAATTGCTAAAGATGAAGCGGGCAACATCACCTGCATCTATTGCACCAGCGATGTTGATACGCTGAGCAAAGATCCTGCTGATGGCCGTAAGGTCAAAGGCGTGATTCACTGGGTCTCTGCCGATCACGCGCAGCCTGCTGAGTTCCGTCTGTATGACCGCCTGTTCAGCGTGCCAAACCCGGGTGCGGCTGAGGACTTCCTGGCGGTAATCAACCCTGAGTCACTGGCGATTAAACAGGGCTTTGTGGAACCGAGCCTGCGCGATGTAGAACCGACCACACCGTTCCAGTTTGAACGTGAAGGTTATTTCTGCGCCGACAGCGTTTACTCTACGCCCTCGCAGTTGGTATTCAACCGTACCGTTGGTCTTCGTGATACCTGGACGAAAGCCGGCGAATAACGTGGTGAGGCTGACCTCATAAAATGACAAAAGGGCGATTTATCGCCCTTTTTTATTGTCCCTATTTCGACCATTACCGACGTTTGTTCTGAACTAACTG
Organism: Pantoea sp. ANP04; assembly: GCF_041982285.1. Lineage (NCBI taxonomy): Bacteria > Pseudomonadati > Pseudomonadota > Gammaproteobacteria > Enterobacterales > Erwiniaceae > Pantoea > Pantoea sp. ANP04. Next base: position 88,584 of record NZ_JAUTYS010000016.1, read on the forward strand.
CAATCCATTAAATGCCATACTGTGAGAGAAATCTGAGTTTAAAAAAATTAATCAATTTCAGGATGTGAATTAGCAGCTTTCAGGTAGGCTATGCGCTCTCAGAGGTCGCACAGCGGGTTACAGAAGGAAAAAATATGACCGTTCTCGCCCAGGAAGCCAAACACAGTGTCGTCGTTTTACATCAGCTCATTGAACGTATTTTTAATAAGCCCGCCGGATCAGACGACAGTTTTGAGCTGCTGATGTCCTATTTTCATCCTGAATTCCGCATGGTGACCCCTAAAGGCAAAGAGTACAATCTGAACGAGGTCGAGGATCTTTTCCGGCAGTTGCAGGGGCAGCGGGAAGGGATGCGCATTGCCACCTGCGAACATGTGATCCTCTCTCATCATGATAAAGAGATCACCGTGCAGTATCGCGAAATGCAGATGATGAATGGCAATAACAATAGCCGCATCTCGCTGGCCATTCTCGATTGCAGTAGCTCTATTCCGCGCTGGCGTTATCTGCAGGAGACGCTGGTCGCCTGACTGACAGCAGACATCAGACGAAAAAAAACCGGTGAATTCACCGGTTTTTTTATTTCAGCTCGCGTTACTGGTCGTGCAGGGTTTCATTTTCCCGGCAATCGCCCAGTGTGCAGTGTCCGTAAAGATAGAGGCTGTGGTTAGTGAGCTTGATGCCGTGGCGGGTTGCGATTTCACGCTGACGCGTTTCGATAGACTCGTCGCTGAACTCAATAACCTTGCCGCAATCCAGGCAGATCAGGTGATCGTGATGATGCTGCTGCGTCAGTTCGAAGACCGATTTGCCGCCTTCGAAATTGTGGCGCGTCACAATACCCGCGTCATCGAACTGGTTAAGCACACGGTAAACGGTAGCCAGTCCAATCTCTTCGCCGATATCAATCAGGCGTTTATACAAATCTTCCGCACTGACGTGATGGCACTCAGGTTCCTGAAGCACTTCCAGAATTTTCAGTCTGGGCAGTGTCACTTTCAGGCCAGCCTTCTTTAATGCGGTGTTGTTGTCAGTCATGCGGATTTTGTCCTGTTACTAATATTCACTTTTGTGGCTTGTCGCCTTGAATGTCGATCTACACTCATTCTCATTTGCGTCTCATTATAGAACTGAAGCGATGAAATGAAAACCAGAGGGCGTGCCTGAATCATCATGGGCTGCTGGGGAGGCGTCACCGGGCCGGGGAGAATTCTGGCAGATGTCTGTTTGTACATCGCTTAGTCTTGCCGCGTGAGAAAATAAGCGGAAGATCGATGCGGGTATTCTACAGATTAAACGGAGAAAGTTAAAAAAATGTGGCTATTATTTCTATAGGAATTTCCATTACCTCAATGTGAGCTGGCGCTCACATTGAGTCAGACACCATCACGCTTCGATGATCTCTTTCAGTTGCAGTTCATCAAAAATCTGCTTAACCCACTGATCAACTCGCTGGTTAGTCAGTTCAGGCTGACGATCTTCGTCGATAGCCAGACCCAGGAAGTGGGTATCATCCGCCAGACCTTTTGAGGCTTCGAAATGGTAGCCCTCAGTTGGCCAGTGTCCGACAATCACGGCACCGTGTGGCTCAATAATGTCGCGGATAGTGCCCATCGCATCACAGAAGTACTCTGCGTAATCTTCCTGATCGCCGCAGCCAAACAACGCCACCAGCTTGCCATTAAAGTCGATCTCTTCCAGCGTCGGGAAGAAGTCATCCCAGTCACACTGTGCTTCACCGTAGTACCAGGTTGGAATACCCAGCAGCAGGATATCAAATGCTTCCAGATCTTCTTTTGTGCTTTTCGCGATGTCATGCACTTCTGCAACGTCTGAACCCAGCTGTTTCTGGATCATTTTTGCAATGTTTTCGGTATTACCGGTATCGCTGCCAAAGAAGATGCCTACGAGTGCCATGAGTAAAATAACCTCTTAAATCCTGATGATGAGATGTGTGCCGCAGCACATTTCAGCGAATAATAGCAGACGAGAGAAAACCGGTGAACGGTTAAAGCCCCGACATTTGCTCCTGCGTGCGATTTGCCCGCATCAATCCAGTTTGAGCTGCGCCAGCAGCATCTGTTCAATCAGTTCGCTGCGGCTGAGATTACGCTGTTCTGCCAGCGTATTAAGTGCATCGACGGCTTCACTGTTCATTTTCAGTTCGACACGACGAAGTCCGCGTCCTTTGTCACGTTTAAGCTGGTTGCGCTTGTTGATGCGCAGCTGTTCATCACGCGAAAGCGGACTGGTTTTGGGTCGACCGGGGCGGCGCTCATCAGCAAAGAGATCGAGCGTCGTGCGGTCAGTCTGTTCTTTTGCCATGGCTTAGTAAAACTGAATGGGGGCGGGCGCCAGACACTCACCGCGCAGATTATAAATTATTGGCCATTGCCGCAGCAAAACTGACCAGCGGCAAAATTTTAGCGCGCCATCATACTTCACGCGTACTCCCGACGCCAACCCTAAACTTTTACCGCCATCTATTTGCTTTTAAAGCGCAAAAAAACGACGAATGCTGCGCAAAACGGCATCAGGTTTCTCTGCATGAACCCAGTGCCCGGCGCCGCCAGTGACATGTGCCTGAGCCGCCGGAAACTGTTGAAGTAACACGTCGCGGTAGCGGTTATCCAGATAGTTTGAGTCGCCGCCACGAATAAACAACGCGGGATGATCCCAGGCAGGAACCGGCTGCCAGCCAGAAATCGTGGTGTAGTTATCCCACAGTACCGGCACATTGAAGCGCCACTCACCCTCCTGAAATGACTTCAGCAGAAACTGGATAACCCCTTCTTCATCAATCAGCGTGCGCATAATGCGGGCTGCCTCGCTGCGGGATGAAACGCCCGCATCAGTGACGGCACGAATACCGGCAAAAATCTCATCGTGGCGGCGGGTCTGGTAGTCCACCGGTGCGATATCGATCATCACCAGTCGCTCAATGCGATCCGGCACCAGCGCGCTCATGGTCATCGCGATTTTACCGCCCATCGAGTGACCGATAACCGCGACGCGTTCGATGCCCTGTGCATCCAGCGTGTCGACCATATCCTGCGCCATTACAGCGTAGTTCATCTCGTCGGATCGTGGCGAAAGACCGTGGTTACGGACATCAACCTGCAGCAGGGGACCGGCATCTTTCAGCCCGCGCGCCAGCACACCAAGGTTATCCAGGCTGCCAAACAGACCATGGATAAGGAGGATGGGCAGGGAATCAGGAGGGGATTGTTCAGTTTGCAGACGGGCGTTCAAAATCATAGCAAAGTTCTTAAGTTTGAGACCTGAGCTTAGGTTATCATGGTTTCACCTTTTCAGGTGCGCCGGTTCCGGTGGCATTAGGACATATTCTGACTTTTGCCCGTAAACCGTTTGATTGCTAACAACCCGCCTGAATTTAACTTTATAATCCTGATGTTAGAACCCACACACCTTTTGAATTGCCTGACTATACTCAGTGCTTTTCAGGAAACAGGTGGTTCTGTCATGAGAAAGAACCGTACGGAATAAGATGAAAACGATTGAAGTTGACGAAGAGCTCTACCGTTATATTGCCAGCCATACGCAACACATTGGTGAAAGCGCATCCGACATTCTGCGTCGTATGCTGAAATTCACGGCCGGTCAGACTGCACCTGCTTCGCCTGCTCAGCCAGCGTCAAAAGAGGCAGCGAAAGAGTCCCAGGCCTCTGTGGGTTCCCGCCCGCAGGATCGTGTTCGCGCGGTGCGTGAGCTGCTGCTTTCCGATGAATATGCGGAGCAGAAGCGGGCGGTGAATCGCTTTATGCTTATTTTGTCAACGCTCTATCGTCTTGATACCGCAGCCTTTGCTGAGGCTACTGCATCGCTGCAGGGGCGTACCCGCGTCTATTTTGCAGGCGATGAGCATACGCTGTTGCAGAATGGCACCCATACTAAGCCGAAGCATGTGCCCGGCACGCCGTACTGGGTGATCACCAACACCAATACTGGTCGTAAATGCAGCATGGTTGAACACATCATGCTCTCGATGCAGTTCCCTGCGGAACTGACCGAGAAAGTTTGCGGCACCATTTAAAAACTTAAGCGTCAGGGAGCAGCGCCAATGGCCAATCACCCACGTGCCGGGCAACCCGCCCAGCAGAGCGATTTGATTAACGTTGCACAATTAACGTCACAATATTATGTCCTGCAGCCCGATGTGGCGAACCCGGAACATGCGGTGAAATTTGGCACCTCTGGCCATCGCGGCAGTGCAGGGCGCCAGAGCTTCAACGAGATGCACATTCTGGCCATCGCTCAGGCAATTGCCGAAGAGCGTAAAAAGAACGGCATCACCGGACCTTGCTACGTCGGTAAAGATACTCATGCGCTGTCAGAACCGGCGATTCTGTCTGTTCTGGAAGTCCTGGCGGCGAACGGCGTTGATGTGATTGTTCAGCAGGATAATGGCTATACGCCAACCCCTGCGATTTCCAACGCCATTCTTGAGCACAATAAAGCGGGTGGCCCGCTGGCAGATGGTATCGTCATCACACCTTCGCACAACCCACCGGAAGATGGCGGCATTAAGTACAATCCACCTAACGGTGGACCGGCGGATACCAACGTCACTAAAGTGGTGGAAGATCGCGCTAATCAGCTGATCAAAGATGGGCTGAAAGAGGTGAAACGTCTGCCACTTGAACAGGCTATGGCGAGCGGTCACGTGGTCGAGAAAGATCTGATCCAGCCTTACGTTGAAGGTCTGGCAGAGATTATCGATTTCCCGGCAATTCAGAAAGCTGGCCTGAAGCTGGGTGTTGATCCACTGGGCGGTTCAGGTATTGCTTACTGGCAGCGTATTGCTGAGCATTACAAGCTGGATCTGACGCTGGTAAACGATGCAGTCGATCAGACCTTCCGCTTTATGCATCTGGATAAAGATGGCGTTGTGCGCATGGACTGTTCGTCCGAAAGCGCAATGGCAGGCCTGCTGGCTTACCGCGACAAGTTCGATCTGGCGTTCGGCAACGATCCCGATTATGACCGTCACGGCATCGTGACCCCGGCGGGTCTGATGAATCCAAACCACTATCTGGCGGTTGCGATCAACTATCTGTTCCAGCATCGTCCACAGTGGGGCCAGGATGTTGCCGTGGGTAAAACCCTGGTGTCCAGCGCCATGATTGACCGTGTGGTCAACGACATTGGTCGCAAGCTGGTGGAAGTGCCGGTTGGTTTCAAATGGTTTGTTGATGGTCTGTATGACGGCAGCTTCGGTTTCGGCGGTGAAGAGAGCGCGGGCGCTTCATTCCTGCGTTTCGACGGCACGCCGTGGTCAACGGACAAAGATGGCATCATCATGTGTCTGCTGGCGGCTGAAATTACAGCGGTGACCGGTAAAAATCCGCAGCAGCATTATGATGAACTGGCTGCGCGTTTTGGCGCACCAAGCTACAACCGTCTGCAGGCATCCGCCACTTCAGCGCAGAAAGCTGCACTGTCGAAGCTGTCACCAGAGATGGTGAGCGCGGATACGCTGGCGGGTGATCCTATCACCGCGCGTCTGACGGCGGCACCAGGTAACGGTGCCTCAATCGGCGGTCTGAAAGTGATGACGGAGAATGGCTGGTTTGCTGCCCGTCCTTCAGGCACCGAAGATGCCTACAAAATCTACTGTGAAAGCTTCCTGGGCGCAGAACATCGCGAGCAGATTGAGAAAGAAGCCGTAGAGATTGTCAGTGAAGTGCTGAAAAACGCCTGATAAGTCAGGATGAGAAAAGGCGCCTCTGGCGCCTTTTAGATTGCTGACAAATTCTACCCCGGTTAGTTGCGGGATCGTGCCAGCACAGGAAACAGGGTCAGATCGGAAAGACGCAAAAGCCGTCATCCATGACACGCTCGGCCCACGCCATCCATGGCGTGGGACGCTTTCCTCCTCTGACCCTGTTCCCTGTGCCTCGGGTTTATCCGTTGCGGTCAGATTCAGTATGATTTGAGTTTGTTTGCAGTCATGAAAGGCGCCTCTGGCGCCTTTTTTATGGCATAAAACGGTAGCCGATCCCGGTTTCGGTCAGCAGATGGGCAGGTTGTGTCGGATTCGCTTCCAGCTTCTGGCGCAGATGGCCCATATAGATGCGCAAATAGTGGCTGTGCTCCACGGCATTGGGTCCCCACACCTGGCTCAGCAGCTGTCGCTGTGTCAGCACCTTTCCTGCGTTATTCAGCAGAATACTCAACAGCCGAAATTCTATTGGAGTGAGGTGAATCTCATTGCCGCCGCGCTGCACCCGCCGTGCGGCGAAATCGACACTGACGTCGGCAAAGTGAACTCTGGCATCAGGTTGCTGGCCACTATGACGACGCAGCGCAACCCGGACGCGCGCCAGCAGTTCGCCAATACCAAAAGGTTTGGTCAGATAGTCATCCGCGCCTGCATCCAGTGCGGCGATTTTATCCTGCTCATCGCTGCGCGCTGACAATACAATTACCGGGATGGCGCTCCACTGGCGCAGGTCACGGATAAAATCGGTGCCATCCCCATCTGGCAGGCCAAGATCGAGGATCACTAAATCGGGCTTACGGGTTGCCGCTTCAATCAGTCCGCGCTGCAGCGTATCGGCATCAAACACCTTAAGATCTTCATTTTCCAGCGCCAGCCGGACAAAGCGACGGATCTCTTTTTCATCTTCAACGATCAAAACCGTGGTCACGCAATACCTGCCTTGGATAGGGGCCGAACTACCATTTTATCAATATTACAGGCTGCCGTCCGTGAGCTTCACCTTCCGGGCGTTTAAACCCTCATGTAACCAGACGATAACTTATCTGTAACTTAATTACAGGCTGATTCTTAAACCGTGTAAATAGCGGCAAATAAGTGGTCAGATGAGTAGTAAAATTACACAACCTGGCGTAAAGTCAGACACAGATCACATTCAAACACTTTTGCTTACCGGGAGGAGAACCATGTATCAGGCTTATCCACGTTACAAAATTATCGCGCGTCGTACGCTGGTGGTTTTTCTCGGCGTGCTGGCGCTTCCTGTCATGCTGTTTCGACAGGACCGGGCACGTTTCTACAGTTACCTGCACCGTGTCTGGTGCAAGACCAGCGCAAAGCCGGTCTGGCTGGCGCAGTCTGAAGCCGGTGGCGGCGCGTTCTGGTAAGTCGTACTGCCACAAAACAGGCCTGGTCAATTGACCGGGCTTTTTTTTGCGTTTTTTCTGAGTATAAGCAGATCTGAACCGCGTTTTCCTCCTTTATTCCTGACCATTTTGCGCTACACTTAAACCTCTACAAGATTTCTGAGGTTGTACAAGTATGAGCAAAAAAATCCCCGTTGGAATCAGTGCATGCCTGCTCGGCGACCGCGTCAGATTTGATGGTGGGCACAAGCGTCTTACTTTTGCGACCGACGATCTTACCCCGTTTGTGCGTTTTGAACCGATCTGTCCGGAAATGGCGATCGGTTTGCCAACGCCGCGCCCGGCATTACGCCTGGTAAAGCAGGGCGACGATGAGCTGCATCTCTGCTTCAGCAAAGATGGTGGAGAAGAGGTCACCACGCAGATGCGTGACTGGTCTGCCGAGCGGGTAAAATCGCTGCATCATCTCTGCGGCTATATTCTGTGCGCCAAGTCCCCCAGCTGCGGCATGGAGCGTGTGCGGGTCTATGAGCCTGACAACAATAACAACCGCAAAGTGGGCACTGGTATTTTTGCTGAATTCCTGCAGCGCGAAATGCCCTGGCTGCCGCTGGAGGAAGATGGTCGTCTGCACGATCCCGCTCTGCGTGAGAACTTTATTGGTCGTATCTGCGCGCTGCACGAGTTCAATCAGATTTGGGAAAATGGCCTGACCCGTCAGGCTTTAATCGCCTTTCACAGCCGCTACAAACTGATGATGCTGGCACATTCGCAGGAGAAGTATCGCGAACTGGGACCGTTTGTCGCCTCAATGAGCCAGTGGGAGTCGCTCGACGCCTTTGCCTTCGAGTACCGCAATCGTATGATGGAACTGATGTCACGCCCCGCCTCACGTCGCAATCACACCAATGTACTGATGCATGTGCAGGGCTACTTCCGCACCCATCTGAGCTCACCGCAGCGCCAGGAGCTGGCAACCCTGATTGACCGCTATCGTCAGGGCACACAACCCTTGCTGGTGCCGATCACCATTCTTAAGCACTACATGGCCGAATACCCGCATCCGTGGCTGGCACAGCAACGTTATTTTGATCCCTATCCCGAAGCCTTGTGCTTACGCTACGGACAGTAATTCAGGAGGAGTATGACCACCCATCTGGTCTGGTTGCGTAACGATTTACGCATCAACGACAACCTGGCGCTGCACGCCGCCTGCCGCGACAGCGATGCAAAAGTGATTGCGCTCTACCTCTCCACGCCAGAACAGTGGCAGCAGCATGACATGTCCCCAAAACAGGCGGCGTTTATTCACGCCAGTCTGCTGGAAGTCCAGAGCGCCCTGGCTGAGCGGGGCATTCCACTTCACTATCAGGCCTGTCATGCCTTCAGCGACAGTATTGATGCGCTGGCAGAATTCTGCGAAAAGCAAAAGGTCGATCAGCTTTTCTACAACTATCAGTATGAGGTCAACGAGCGCCAGCGCGATGCCCGGGCTGAAAAGCGTCTTGATGATGCGGGCGTCATTTGTCAGGGTTTTGATGACAGCCTGTTGCTGCCGCCCGGCAGCGTGCAGAGCGGCGACCGCTCGATGTATAAGGTTTTTACGCCGTTTAGCAAAGCGTTTGTCCGCCGTTTGCAACAGAGTCTGCCGGAGTGCGTGCCAGCGCCGAAACCGCGTGAAGGCTCGCCGCTGAAAGTCACCCCGATTCCTGCTTTTGACTACCCGACCGAGGCTTTTGATGAGGACTTGTTCCCGGCAGGCGAAGCAGCTGCGCTGAAACGTTTACGTCATTTCGCCACTAAACCGGTTATCGATTATCCTGCGAAGCGTGACCTGCCGGCGCTGGATGCCACCAGCCGTCTGTCGGTTTATCTGGCGACCGGCGTGCTGTCACCCCGCCAATGCCTGCATCGTGTGTTGCATGAGCACCCCGATGCACTGGACAACAGCCGCGCATTTACCTGGCTGAACGAGCTGATCTGGCGTGAGTTCTACCGCCATCTGCTGGTTGCCTACCCGGAGCTGTGTCGGCATCAGCCGTTTATCGACTGGACGCGTAACGTTGAATGGCAGCGTAACGACGCACACTTTGACGCCTGGAAAGCGGGTAGAACGGGTTACCCGATTGTCGATGCGGCGATGCGTCAGATGAAGGCGCTGGGCTGGATGCACAACCGCTTAAGAATGATCACAGCCAGTTTCCTGGTCAAAGATCTGCTGATCGACTGGCGTGAAGGCGAACGCTATTTTATGCAGCAACTGATCGATGGCGATCTGGCCGCGAACAACGGCGGCTGGCAGTGGGCAGCATCGACGGGCACTGACGCGGCTCCCTATTTTCGCATCTTTAATCCGACGACACAGGGCGAGCGCTTCGACGAGAAGGGGGATTTTATCCGCCACTATCTGCCGGAACTGGCCGACGTCCCTGACAGCGACATTCACCAGCCCCACGTCTGGGCGGAGAAGCATCACAAGAAACTCGATTATCCGGCACCGATCGTGGATCATAAGGCCGCCCGTAAAAAGACATTAGATGCCTTTGAGCGCGCCAAAAGCGCTGCCTGAGGCCTCGAAGGAGCCTGAATGAACCATTACGAATTAGAGACGCTGATCAATCAGCACCTCGACAGCCACAGCTTCAGTGACTACGCCCCCAACGGTTTACAGGTTGAGGGACGCAGCGAGGTCAAAACGATTATCACCGGCGTGACGGCCTGTCAGGCACTGCTGGACGAGGCGGTGGCACGTCAGGCCGATGCGATTATTGTCCATCATGGCTATTTCTGGAAAAGTGAACCGGCCGCGATTAAAGGTATGAAGCGTCGTCGTCTGCGCACTCTGCTGGCTAATGATATTAATCTCTATGGCTGGCACCTGCCGCTCGACGCGCATCCTGAACTGGGCAACAACGCCCAGCTGGCAAACTTGCTGGATATTGAAATAAAGGGTGAAGTGATGCCGCTGGTGTTCTGGGGTGAGCTGGCTGAGCCGATCTCCGGTGAGCAGCTGGCACGTCGAATCGGTGACCGACTGGGACGTGAACCGCTGCATTGCGGCGACAACGCGCCCGCGCTGATTCGTCGTATCGCCTGGTGCAGCGGGGGTGGCCAGGGCTTTATCGACCAGGCCGCTGCCGCAGGCGTCGATGCTTATATCACTGGAGAAGTCTCTGAACAGACCATTCACAGCGCACGTGAGCAGGGGCTGCACTTCTTTGCTGCAGGCCATCACGCTACCGAGCGCGGCGGCGTAAAAGCGCTGGGCGAGTGGCTGGCGCAGCACCACGAGCTTGATGTGACTTTCATTGATATTCCCAATCCTGCCTGATCCCCTTCCCAGGTCCTGTGCGCATGCGCAGGACCTAAATCTATTGACACTTTCCTGTCACTTTCGCATAACTATTTGCTTTATGTAGATAAGCCATCGGCTGATTCGGGCATCCGGCACGGTCAGCCGGTCGCGATCTCAACTGAGCGGGAGGTAGCTGTTGCAACGAGCACGGTGTTATTTATTGGGTGAACGCGCTGTCGTGCTGGAGCTGGAACCCCCGGTCTCACTGGAGAGTCAGCAACGTATCTGGGGACTTAACCAGCGATTGCAGTCCTCTGCGAGCGTGCTGGAGGTCATTCCCGGCATGAACAACATCACCTTGATTTTGCGTGATCCCCAGCAGAGTGCGCTGGATGCGATTGAGCGACTTCAGCGATGGTGGGAAGAGAGTGAAGCGCAATTACCTGAGTCGCGTCTGGTAGAGATCCCGGTGATCTACGGCGGTGAGGCCGGTCCCGACCTGACGGCGGTGGCTGAACATGCCGCGCTGACGCCTCATCAGGTGGTTGAGCTGCACAGCAGCAGCGAATACGTCGTGTTTTTTATTGGCTTTCAGCCGGGTTTCCCCTATCTGGGCGGACTGGATCCGCGCCTGCACATTCCGCGTCGTAGTGAGCCCAGGGTGGCCGTGCCCGCGGGATCCGTGGGTATCGGTGGCAGCCAGACCGGCGTCTACCCTCTGGCGTCGCCCGGCGGCTGGCAGTTGATCGGCCAGACACGCACCGCGCTGTTTGATCCGCTGCAGCAACCGCCCACGCGGCTCCGTCCGGGTGACAAAGTGCGCTTTGTGCCGCAACAGGAGGGCGTATGTTAAACATTCTGCGGGCCGGGCTGGCGGCCACTATTCAGGATGCGGGTCGATACGGCTGGCGTCAGTTCGGTATCAGCCCCGGCGGTGTGCTGGATTATCCCGCCATGTTCACCGCCAACGTACTGGTAGGCAATGCGCCCGACAGCGCGGTGCTGGAGATGGTGCTCGGCCAGTTCAAAGCAGAGTTTACCCGCGACGGCTGGTTTGCGCTGACGGGTGCAGGCTGTCATGCGGAGCTGGACGGCCAGCCGGTCTGGACGGGTTGGCGCACGCCAGTGAAACGCGGACAGGTCCTGTCGCTGGCGATGCCGCAGCGTGGTATGCGCAGCTATCTGGCGGTGCAGGGTGGTTTTGACATCCCCGCGGTGCTTGGCTCTGCCAGTACCGACCTGAAAGCAAAATTTGGCGGATTTCATGGGCGCGCCTTGCAGGATGGCGATCAGGTCCCGCTGGGGAAACCGACGCGTCAGTTCGACCGCAAAGTCGGGGTACGACAACTGCTGTGGGGCAACCGCATTCGCGCCTTGCCTGGTCCGGAGTATCACGAATTCAGTCCCGAAGCGCAGCAGGCGTTCTGGCGCACCGCATGGAAACTCAGCCCGCAAAGTAACCGGATGGGATACCGGCTGGAAGGACGTGAGCTTAAACGTGAGCGCCCGCGCGAGCTGCTGTCACACGGCGTGATGCCAGGTGTGATTCAGGTGCCGCCGAACGGACAGCCCATCGTATTGATGGCGGATGCCCAGACTACCGGTGGTTATCCGCGCATCGCTTCTGTTATCGAAGCCGATCTTTATCACCTGGCGCAAATCCGTCTGGGTGAGCCGATTCACTTTATTCACTGCACCCTGCCGGAAGCGATGCTGGCCCGTCAGCATCAGCAACGCGCTCTGGACCAGATGAAATGGGGACTCAATGAAAATTGATTTAAACGCCGACCTGGGTGAGGGCTGCGCCAGCGATGAAGCGCTGCTGCAACTGGTGAGCTCTGCCAACATCGCCTGTGGCTTTCACGCCGGTGATGCACAGACCATGCTGCAGTCGGTGCGCTGGGCAAAGGCATCCGGCGTCGCCATCGGGGCGCATCCCGCCTTTCCCGATCGCGAGAACTTTGGCCGCAGCGCCATGCAGTTGCCGCCGGAAACGGTCTATGCCCAGATGATCTATCAGATTGGCGCGCTGAAAAGTCTGGCAGAAAGTGAGGGCGCGCGCCTGGTGCATGTTAAGCCACACGGCATGCTCTATAACCAGGCTGCATCTGACCCGGTGCTGGCTGATGCCATTGCCCGCGCCATCAGGGCGGTGGACAGCCAGCTGATTGTGGTCGGGCTGGCGAATAGCGAATCGATCCGTGCTGCGGCGCATTACGGTTTACACACGCGGGAAGAGGTGTTTGCTGACCGTGGCTATCTCAGCAGCGGTGCGCTGGTGCCGCGCAACCAGTCGGGCGCGCTGATTGAGAATGAACAGCAGGCTATCGATCAGACACTGACAATGGTACGGCAGGGCAAAGTGAAAAGTATCACCGGAGAATGGGTGGCGGTGAACGCGCAGACTGTCTGCTTACATGGCGACGGCGCCCATGCCCTGCAGTTTGCACAGCGGTTACGTGATGCGTTAGCCGACCAGCAGATTCGTGTCACCAGCGCCTGAATAATCACACTTAGCCCGGCTTATGCCGGGTTTTTTAACTCGGGGAAAATCCATGGAAACTGCAGTGAATCTCTGGCCACTACTGGGCATTGCCGCGATCATCGTCGGCTTCGTATTACGTTTTAATCCGGTGCTGGTGGTGATTGTCGCCGGATTTGTCACCGGTCTGGCTGCGATGATGCCGCTGGCGGACATTCTGGAAAAACTCGGCGCAGGGTTTCTTAACACCCGGAACCTGCCGCTGATTCTGCTGCTGCCACTGGCGGTCATTGGCCTGCTGGAACGTCACGGGCTAAAAGAAAGGGCGCAGGCGTGGATTGCTCAGATTAAAACCGCCACCGCCGGACGGCTGCTGATCGTCTACCTGTTTGTGCGTGAAATTACTGCGGCGCTGGGGTTAACCAGTCTTGGCGGACATCCGCAGATGGTGCGTCCGTTACTGGCACCGATGGCGGAGGGCGCCACAGAAAATCGCTATGGCGAGATCTCGCCTGAACTGCGCCATAAGCTGCGCGCCATGTCAGCGGCGACCGATAACGTCGGCCTGTTCTTTGGTGAAGATATCTTCGTGGCATTTGGCGCGATTATCTTTATGCACAACTTTATGCAGGCGTCGGCCGGGATTCAGACTGAGCCGCTGCACATCGCCTTATGGGGCATTCCGACTGCCGTTGCTGCGTTCCTGATCCATTCAGCGCGTCTGGTTCGTCTGGATCGTCAGCTGGCACGTGAGCTGCAGCAGCTCAACAGCCAGGCGCTGAAAGCCAAAGGAGGCCAGTAATGTTTCAGCAACAATATCTGATGTGGCTGGCGGGCATTATCCTGCTGGTGGTGGCTATCCTCTCATGGCGTGACCGCGCTAATCCGCGTCGCTTTACCACCGGACTCTTCTGGGCCTTATATGGCCTGGTTTTTCTGGTCGGTGACTGGACGACGGCGCTGATGAGCAGCCTGATGGGCTCGGACGCGGCGGGCACCCGAATGCTGCACATCACCATCGGTGTCATTGTGGTGATCATGGCGCTGATTGCGGGTTTAGGGGGTGTCCGGCTGGGTCGTTATCATCAGCGCACTAATGAAGAGAAACAGGCAAGCGCACAGCGTCTGCGGAATAAGCTGTTTCTGCCTGCACTGGCGATTCCGGTTGTGACCGTGGTCGGTGTGCTGGCGTTCAACAATATTCCGGGGTTGCAGGATGCGGTGTTCGGTCCCGGTAATCACGCCACGCTGGTGACATTGTTTTCAATGATGGCCGGCTGTGTGATTGGCTGGCTGGTGGCGTTAAAACTGACCCATGAAAAACCGGTACAGTCGATGCAGGAGACCCGTCGCCTGCTGGATTCAATTGGCTGGGCGTTTATCCTGCCGCAGATTCTCGCCACCCTGGGACTGCTGTTTACCGCCGCGGGCGTAGGCAGTGCTATTTCGCATCTGACTGAAACCTGGCTGGCGGTGGATAACCGCTTTATCGCCGTCACCGTCTATGCCGTCGGGATGGCCCTGTTAACCATGGTCATGGGTAACGCGTTTGCGGCATTTCCGATTATTACTGCAGGCGTTGGCATTCCGATTCTGGTGCTGCAGCACGGCGGAAATCCGGCGGTAATGGCGGCGATTGGTATGTTCTCCGGTTACTGCGGCACGCTGATGACGCCGATGGCGGCCAACTTCAATATTGTTCCGGCGGCGCTGCTGGAGCTGCCCGATCGTAACGCGGTCATTAAGGCTCAGATTCCAACCGGTGTGCTACTGTTAATCGTTAACATTTTCCTGCTCTATTTCCTGATGTTTCTGTGAGGCTGCATGAAAACTGTCCTGATGACCGCTTTTGAACCCTTTGGCGGTGAAACGATTAATCCCTCGTGGGAAGCGGTGCGCGCGCTGGAAGGCAAAAAGATTGGCGGAGCGACGATCGTCATCCGACAGCTGCCGGTGGTATTCAGTGAGGTACTTAATGTGCTGAATCAGGCACTGGAAGAGGTTAAACCGGACGCGGTAGTGTCAGTCGGGCAGGCGGGCGGTCGCAGCGACATTACCGTGGAACGTATCGGTATCAATGTCGATGACGCCCGGATCCCGGACAACGCCGGCCAGCAGCCTGTAGACGAACCGATTGTGGCAGGCGGCCCGGCAGCCTATTTTTCCCGTCTGCCCATCAAAGCGATTGTGGCGGCAGTGCGCGACGCGGGGATCCCCGCGTCGGTCTCACAGACCGCCGGGACCTTTACCTGCAATCGGGTGATGTATGGTCTGCTGCACTGGCTTGAGCAGCAGGGGAGTCCGGCGCGGGGTGGCTTTATTCATATTCCTTACCTGCCTGAACAGGCAGCGCAACATCCTGGTGCGCCGAGCATGGCGGTCGCGACCATTATTCAGGCGCTGGAGATTGCGGTGAAGGTGACGCTGGAGACCGGCGAAGATATTAAACAGGCTGGCGGCGCCACCCATTAAGAGGAAGAACGATGCCAGAAGGACCGGAAATTCGCCGCGTGGCGGATAAGCTTGAAGCCGCCATTGTGGGTCAGCCCTTAACGGAAGCGTGGTTTGCGTTTCCTCAGCTCAAGACCTATGAACCTTCACTGATTGGTGAGCAGGTGCAGGCGATTGAGACGCGGGGTAAAGCGCTGCTGACTCATTTCAGCAATGGTCTGACGCTCTACAGTCATAACCAGCTTTATGGTGTCTGGCGCATTGTGAAACCCGATACCGAACTCAATACCACGCGTCAGTTGCGGGTGCGGCTTGCTACAAAGGGTAAAGCGATTCTGCTTTACAGCGCGTCAGATATTGAACTGCTTAACGCTGATACGCTGGCGGCACATCCGTTTCTGACCCGCATCGGACCGGATGTGCTGAACAGCGCGCTGACGGTTGAAGAGGTGCGAGAGCGGCTGCTGTCACCCCGTTTTCGGCGGCGTCAGTTCAGTGGTCTGCTGCTGGATCAGGCTTTTCTGGCCGGGTTGGGAAACTATCTGCGTGCCGAGATTCTCTGGCTGGCGCAGTTGCTGCCAAATCATCGGGCGCAGGATCTCAGTGACGATCAGCTGACTGCTTTCAGCGAGGCGCTGCTGTCAGTGCCGCGTCATGCTTATCGGATGCGTGGAACCATGAAGAAATATCATGAGGAAGCGGCGTTTCAGTTTGAGGTGTTTCATCGGCAGGGCAAAGAATGCCGGCGCTGTGGCACGGCGATTGAGAAGGGCACGCTGTCATCACGGCCGTTTTACTGGTGTCCGGGGTGTCAGAGATAGACAGTAAAGTCAAAAGGGTAAAATGCTCTTACGGCTGACAGAGCCAGGCCCGTGTGAATCTTATAACAATAAAATAGCTTAACGCGCAGGGAACACGGTCAGAGGAGGAAAGCGTCCCGCGCCATGGACAAAAACGCCGGGAGCGTTTTTGAACAACGCAAAGCGTTGGCCCGGAAACGGGCGCACCTCTCGGATGAGGTGCGTAATCGCGCGGGCCGAGCGTGTCATGGATGACGGCTTTTGCGTCTTTCCGATCTGACCATGTTCTCTGCGCAGGCGCGGTATCACAGCCAACCGCCCCCGGTTTTTAAGCAACATCAAGCGGAGAAATCTCCGCCCTCCGAATCTTACTTCTTCAGCTGTGAACTGAATTCGCGCTCGGTATAACCGGTGTAGAGCTGACGCGGACGGGCAATCTTCATGCCTTCGTCGTGCATCTCTTTCCAGTGTGCAATCCAGCCAACAGTACGGGCCATCGCGAAGATCACCGTAAACATGGAGGATGGAATGCCCATCGCTTTCAGAATGATACCGGAGTAGAAGTCCACGTTTGGATAAAGTTTACGCTCGATAAAGTACGGGTCGTTCAGCGCAATGTGTTCCAGCTCCATCGCCACTTCCAGCAGGTCATCCTTCATACCCAGCTCATTCAGCACTTCATGGCAGGTATCGCGCATTACGGTCGCACGTGGATCGTAGTTTTTGTAAACGCGGTGACCAAAGCCCATCAGACGGAATGAGTCATTCTTGTCTTTGGCGCGTTTAACAAATTCCGGGATGTGCTCAACGGTGCTGATCTCTTCCAGCATACGCAGGGTCGCTTCGTTGGCACCGCCGTGCGCCGGTCCCCACAGGGAGGCGATCCCGGCGGCGATACAGGCAAACGGGTTCGCGCCGCTTGAACCGGCGGTACGTACGGTAGACGTCGAGGCGTTCTGCTCATGGTCAGCATGCAGGATCAGGATGCGGTCCATGGCGCGTTCCAGCACCGGATTCACTTTGTACTCTTCGCACGGGGTAGCAAACATCATGTGCAGGAAGTTACCGGCATAGGAGAGGTCGTTGCGAGGATAAACAAATGGCTGGCCGATAGAATATTTGTAACACATTGCTGCCATGGTCGGCATTTTGGAAAGCAGACGGAATGCCGCGATTTCGCGGTGGCGCTCAATGTTTACATCCAGCGAATCGTGGTAAAACGCAGCCAGAGCACCCGTAACACCGCACATTACCGCCATCGGATGTGAGTCACGACGGAAGCCGTGGAACAGGCGGGTAATCTGCTCATGAATCATGGTGTGGCGGGTAACAGTGGTGCGGAACTCATCAAACTGTTTCTGGTTCGGTGCTTCGCCATTCAGCAGAATGTAGCAGACTTCCAGGTAGTTAGAGTGGGTCGCCAGCTCAGAAATAGGGAAACCACGGTGCAGCAGGATACCTTCATCACCATCAATAAAGGTGATGGCAGATTCGCAGGACGCAGTAGACGTAAAACCGGGATCGAAGGTGAACAGGCCACTTGAACCCAGAGCGCGGACATCAACCACATCCTGGCCCAGCGTACCTTTCAGCACGTCCAGTTCAATAGATGTTCCATCTTGCAGGGTTAGCGTTACTTTTTTATCTGTCATTTTCGTCTCCATAGCGCCTTATGTAGGTAAGGATCTTTAGACACCTGAAACGCGTTCATGTTGCGGTTGGCAAAACTACACAGTATCACTCTGCGGGGATAAAGCGGGTGCAGGGTACAGAGTGAGCGGCGCGTTCCCAGCGGGAACCGGTGAGCCATGGACATGCTGCATATCGCGGTTGTTAAAGATCCGGTCAGGACATAACTTCTTGGTAACCAATAACCTGATGCTTTTTAAAGCTCATTATCGCAATGTTACATAACTTGCGCTTAGGGGAAAGTGTATCCCCATAACTTTTGTGCATCATAGGAATTTATAGGCTTAGTTTGTAACTGAATTGTTGAACTATTGTCAAATCAGATAATTAAAATTGTATCAATTGTGAAAATCGTGAGTATGATCACTGTTCTACCTAAAATATACCAAAGAGTTTGTAGGGGAATTGTAATCAGAATGTGATCCTCCTATACTCCAGGCAGGTCTCCGGAACACCCTGACACCAGGAGCCACCCAGCGTTTACTACCGCGTCAATTAACACTGGATGTTGCTTTATTGGTGACGGTTAAAGTCTGCCACGCGTTGTGATTAGACTCCGCCTCAGGTCCGGAGGAAGCAAAATAAAAAAGAGCTGTGTGGGCAAAACCGTGAAAAAACAAAGACCTGTCAACTTGGATCTCTCGACGATCCGGTTTCCCGTTACTGCAATAACGTCCATTCTTCACCGCGTCTCCGGCGTAATCACATTGGTTGCTATTGGCATCCTGCTGTGGCTACTCGGTCTCTCTCTCTCTTCTCCTGAAGGTTTCCAGCACGCTGCATCCATCATGGACGGCTTCTTCGCGAAGTTCATCATGTGGGGCATTTTAACGGCGCTGGCCTATCACGCGGTGAGCGGGATTCGTCATATGTTGATGGATTTTGGTTATCTGGCCGAAACGCTGGAATCAGGTAAGCGTTCCGCTCATATGACTTTTGTGATCACTGTCGTGCTGGCAATTCTGGCGGGAGTCCTCGTATGGTAAGCAATGCATCCGCGTTGGGTCGCAACGGCATTCAGGACTGGCTGCTGCTGCGTGCAACGGCAATCCTCATTACGCTCTACATCGTCTACATCCTCGGTTTCGTTGTGATGACAGACACGCTGACCTATGACCTGTGGCGTGGCTTCTTCGCGTCCGCATTCACCAAAGTGTTCACGCTGCTGACGCTGTTCTCCATTCTGGTCCATGGCTGGATCGGGATGTGGCAGGTGTTAACAGACTACGTCAAATCGCTGCCGGTTCGCTTGCTGTTGCAGTTTGTGATTGTCGTGGCGCTGTTGTGGTATGCGATTTATGGCTTTGTTGTGGTGTGGGGTGTGTAAATGAGTTTGCCAATCAGAGAGTTCGATGCCGTGGTAATCGGCGCAGGTGGCGCAGGAATGCGGGCCGCACTGCAAATCTCCCAGGGCGGCCAGACCTGCGCTCTGTTATCTAAAGTTTTCCCGACCCGTTCCCACACAGTATCTGCGCAGGGCGGTATTACCGTTGCGCTGGGTAATACCCATGAAGATAACTGGGAATGGCATATGTACGACACCGTCAAAGGGTCCGACTACATCGGTGACCAGGACGCGATTGAATATATGTGCAAAACCGGCCCGGAAGCGATTCTGGAACTGGAGCACATGGGCCTGCCTTTCTCGCGTCTGGAAGATGGTCGTGTTTATCAGCGTCCGTTTGGTGGTCAGTCGAAGAATTTCGGTGGCGAGCAGGCGGCACGTACCGCGGCCGCAGCTGACCGTACTGGTCACGCGTTGCTGCACACGCTTTATCAGCAGAACCTGAAAAACAAAACCACCATCTTCTCTGAGTGGTATGCACTGGATCTGGTGAAAAATGCCGATGGCGCAGTCGTTGGATGTACCGCAATCTGCATCGAAACCGGCGAAACCGTTTATTTCAAAGCGAAAGCGACCATTCTGGCAACCGGTGGTGCAGGCCGTATTTACCAGTCCACCACCAATGCGCATATCAACACCGGTGACGGCGTCGGTATGGCACTGCGTGCGGGCGTGCCGGTGCAGGATATGGAGATGTGGCAGTTCCACCCAACCGGTATCGCCGGTGCGGGCGTGCTGGTCACAGAAGGCTGTCGTGGTGAAGGCGGCTATCTGCTGAACAAACATGGCGAACGCTTCATGGAGCGTTATGCGCCGAATGCCAAAGATCTGGCGGGCCGCGACGTGGTTGCGCGTTCAATGATGATTGAGATCCGTGAAGGTCGCGGCTGTGATGGCCCGTGGGGTCCGCATCTGAAGCTGAAACTGGATCATCTCGGTAAAGAGGTGCTTGAGTCACGTCTGCCAGGCATCCTTGAGCTGTCTCGCACCTTTGCCCATGCTGACCCGATTAAAGAGCCAATCCCGGTCATCCCGACCTGCCACTACATGATGGGCGGTATTCCGACCAAAGTGACCGGTCAGGCACTGCGCGTGAATGAGCAGGGCGAAGATGTGGTGATTCCAGGCCTGTTCGCTGTCGGTGAAATTGCCTGCGTATCGGTCCATGGTGCCAACCGTCTGGGCGGTAACTCACTGCTCGACCTGGTGGTCTTTGGCCGTGCAGCCGGTCTGCATCTGCTGGAGAGTATTAAAGAGCAGGGCGACCTGCGCGATGCTTCTGAAGATGAAATCGCCGTGGCGATGGCGCGCTTCAACCGCTGGGAAAACAATACTACCGGTGAAGACCCGGTTGAGATTCGTAAAGCGCTGCAACGCTGCATGCAGAACAACTTCTCTGTATTCCGCGAAGGCGACGCAATGGCGCAGGGTCTGGAAGAGCTGAAAGAGATTCGCGAGCGTCTGAAGTCAGCGCGTCTGGATGACCGCTCACCAGATTTCAATACGCAGCGTATTGAGTGCCTTGAGCTGGATAACCTGATGGAGACGGCTTTTGCCACGGCGGTAGCGGCTAACTATCGCACCGAGAGCCGCGGTGCACACAGTCGCTTCGACTTCCCGGATCGTGATGATGAAAACTGGCTGTGCCACAGTCTTTATGTCCCGGAAACCGAAAGCATGACGCGCCGTGAGGTGAACATGCAGCCGAAACTGCGCGCGGCGTTCCCGCCGAAAGTGCGTACCTACTAATTTCGGAGACGATCATGAGACTTGAGTTTTCAATTTATCGCTACAATCCGGACGTCGATGACAAGCCGCGCATGCAGGATTACACCCTGGAGTCGGAAGACGGTCGCGACATGATGCTGCTGGATGCGCTGATTCGCCTGAAAGAGAAAGATCCAACGCTGGCGTTTCGTCGCTCCTGCCGCGAAGGCGTCTGCGGCTCTGATGGCCTCAACATGAACGGTAAAAACGGACTGGCCTGTATTACGCCCGTCTCGGCACTGGGTAACGGCAAACAGAAAATTGTTATCCGTCCGCTGCCAGGTTTACCGGTAGTGCGTGACCTGGTCGTAGACATGAGCCAGTTTTATGCACAGTATGAGAAAATTAAGCCTTTCCTGCTGAATGATGGAGAGAACCCGCCAGCACGTGAGCATCTGCAGTCACCGGATGAGCGTGAACACCTGGATGGTTTGTATGAATGTATTCTCTGTGCCTGCTGCTCAACCTCATGCCCATCTTTCTGGTGGAACCCAGAGAAGTTCATCGGTCCTGCTGGCCTGCTGGCAGCATACCGCTTCCTGATTGACAGCCGCGACACGGAAACCGAAGCGCGTCTCGACAATCTGAATGATGCTTTCAGCGTATTCCGCTGCCACAGCATCATGAACTGTGTGAGTGTCTGTCCGAAAGGGCTTAACCCGACGCGCGCCATCGGCCATATCAAGTCGATGCTGCTGCAGCGCGGCGCATAAGTTATCTCCGCCGGGAACCTCAGGTTCCCGGTGTTTTACGGAAGCCTCTGTAAGCGCGGTGACTACCACGTTTACAAAGGTTCCCTTACGGGCCACGCGCGCTGCGCAAAGTGCTCGTATCGCTGAACTCACTACGGCAAACCGCGAAAGCGGCAACAAATGAAACCTCAAAAAAGCATAGCAATGCTTAAGGGATCACAATGCAGAACAGCGCGATGAAGCCCTGGCTGGACTCTTCCTGGCTGGCCGGCGCGAATCAGTCTTACATAGAGCAGCTCTATGAGGATTTCCTGACCGATCCTGACTCTGTCGATGCAGTGTGGCGCTCGATG
Source organism: Pantoea sp. ANP04 (assembly GCF_041982285.1). Lineage (NCBI taxonomy): Bacteria > Pseudomonadati > Pseudomonadota > Gammaproteobacteria > Enterobacterales > Erwiniaceae > Pantoea > Pantoea sp. ANP04. Next base: position 110,565 of record NZ_JAUTYS010000016.1, read on the forward strand.
TTCCAGCAGTTACCGGGCACCGGAATGAAACCTGAGCAGTTTCACTCCACCACACGTGAGTACTTCCGTCGCCTGGCGAAAGATGCATCTCGTTACACCTCATCTGTCTCCGATCCGGAAACCAACTCCAAGCAAGTGAAAGTGCTGCAGCTGATTAACGCGTTTCGTTTCCGCGGTCATCAGCATGCCAATCTTGATCCGCTCGGCCTGTGGAAACAGGACCGTGTCGCCGATCTCGATCCCGCTTTTCACGACCTGACCGAGGCCGATTTTCAGGAAAGCTTTAACGTAGGTTCATTTGCCATTGGCAAAGACACCATGAAGCTGGCCGATCTCTTCCAGGCGCTGACGCAGACTTACTGCGGCTCGATTGGTGCAGAATATATGCACATCAACAACACCGATGAAAAACGCTGGATCCAGCAGCGTCTTGAGTCGGTTGCGGGCCGTGCAGCGTTCAGCAACGAAGAGAAAAAAGGTTTCCTGAAAGAGCTGACTGCGGCAGAAGGGCTGGAAAAATACCTTGGGGCGAAATTCCCGGGTGCCAAACGCTTCTCGCTGGAAGGCGGCGATGCGCTGGTTCCGATGCTGCGCGAAATGATTCGTCACGCCGGCAAGAGCGGTACCCGTGAAGTGGTACTGGGTATGGCGCACCGTGGTCGTCTCAACGTGCTTATCAACGTGCTGGGCAAAAAGCCGCAGGATCTGTTCGACGAGTTCGCCGGTAAGCATAAAGAACATCTGGGCACCGGTGACGTGAAGTACCACATGGGCTTCTCCTCTGACGTGGAAACCGAAGGCGGCCTGGTTCACCTGGCGCTGGCGTTTAACCCGTCACACCTGGAGATCGTCAGCCCGGTGGTTATGGGTTCTGTGCGTGCCCGTCTGGATCGTCTGGATGAGCCAGCCAGCAATAAAGTTTTACCGATCACCATTCATGGTGATGCGGCCGTGATTGGTCAGGGCGTGGTTCAGGAAACCCTGAACATGTCACAGGCGCGCGGTTATGAAGTGGGTGGTACGGTTCGCATCGTTATCAACAACCAGGTTGGCTTTACAACGTCCAACCCGAAAGATGCGCGTTCAACCCCTTACTGCACCGACATCGGCAAAATGGTGCTGGCACCGATTTTCCATGTCAATGCTGACGATCCGGAAGCGGTCGCGTTTGTGACCCGTCTGGCGCTCGATTACCGCAACACCTTTAAGCGTGATGTGTTTATCGATCTGGTCTGCTATCGCCGTCATGGTCACAACGAGGCGGATGAGCCAAGTGCGACCCAGCCGCTGATGTATCAGAAAATCAAAAAACACCCGACGCCGCGCAAAATCTACGCCGACCGTCTGGAAGGTGAAGCCGTTGCCACGCAGGAAGATGCGACCGAAATGGTCAATCTCTACCGTGACGCGCTGGATGCGGGCGAGTGCGTGGTGCCGGAATGGCGTCCAATGAGTCTCCACTCCTTTACCTGGTCACCTTACCTGAATCATGAGTGGGATGAGCCTTATCCGGCGCAGGTCGACATGAAACGTCTGAAGGAACTGGCGCTGCGTATCAGCCAGGTGCCTGAAGAGGTGGAAGTGCAGTCGCGTGTTGCCAAGATTTATAACGACCGTCGTCTGATGGCTGAAGGCGAAAAGGCCTTCGACTGGGGCGGCGCGGAAAATCTGGCCTACGCCACGCTGGTTGATGAAGGTATTCCGGTTCGCCTGTCGGGCGAAGATACCGGTCGCGGTACTTTCTTCCACCGTCATGCGGTGGTTCATAACCAGGCGAACGGCTCAACCTATACTCCTCTGCATCATGTGCACAGTGGTCAGGGTCAGTTCAAAGTGTGGGACTCCGTGCTGTCAGAAGAGGCGGTACTGGCCTTTGAATATGGCTACGCCACCGCAGAGCCGCGCATCCTGACCATCTGGGAAGCGCAGTTTGGTGACTTCGCCAACGGTGCACAGGTTGTTATTGACCAGTTCATCAGTTCCGGTGAGCAGAAATGGGGCCGTATGTGTGGCCTGGTGATGCTGCTGCCGCACGGTTATGAAGGTCAGGGCCCGGAGCACTCCTCTGCGCGTCTGGAGCGTTATCTGCAACTTTGCGCTGAGCAGAACATGCAGGTTTGCGTGCCGTCTACACCCGCACAGGTTTACCATATGCTGCGTCGTCAGGCGCTGCGCGGTATGCGTCGTCCACTGATTGTGATGTCACCAAAATCTCTGCTGCGCCATCCGCTGGCTATTTCCACGCTGGATGAACTGGCGAATGGCAGCTTCCAGCCTGCGATTGGTGAAGTCGATGATCTGGATCCGCAGGGCGTTAAACGCGTCGTACTGTGCTCCGGTAAAGTGTATTACGACCTGCTTGAGCAGCGTCGTAAAAATGAGCAGACCGATGTGGCTATCGTGCGCATCGAACAGCTTTATCCGTTCCCGCATCAAGCGGTTCAGGAAGCATTGAAAGCGTATTCTCACGTACAGGATTTTGTCTGGTGTCAGGAAGAGCCACTGAATCAGGGCGCCTGGTACTGCAGCCAGCATCATTTCCGTGAAGTTGTGCCATTTGGTGCCACTTTACGTTATGCAGGCCGCCCGGCCTCCGCCTCACCGGCCGTGGGTTACATGTCCGTACACCAACAACAGCAGCAAGACCTGGTTAATGACGCGCTGAACGTTAATTAATTAAAAGGAAAGATAATGAGTAGCGTAGATATTCTCGTTCCCGACCTGCCTGAATCGGTTGCCGATGCCTCAGTGGCAACCTGGCACAAAAAACCAGGCGATGCAGTCACTCGCGATGAAGTGCTGGTCGAAATCGAAACCGATAAAGTGGTGCTGGAAGTCCCAGCCTCTGCTGACGGTATCCTGGAAGCCGTTCTGGAAGATGAGGGTGCCACTGTTACCTCCCGCCAGATCCTGGGTCGTCTGAAAGAGGGCAATAGCGCCGGTAAAGAGAGCAGCGCGAAGTCTGAAAGCAAAGAGTCTACCCCGGCTCAGCGTCAGACTGCGTCACTGGAAGAAGAGAGCAACGATGCGCTCAGCCCGGCTATCCGCCGCCTGATTGCAGAGCACAATCTCGACGCCTCTCAGATTAAAGGCAGCGGTGTTGGCGGACGTCTGACCCGTGAAGATGTTGAAAAACACCTGGCCAACAAGCCGCAGGCTGCTAAAGCGGCAGCACCTGCTGCTGATGCGGCTACCGCGCAGCAGCCAGTGGCTAACCGCAGCGAAAAACGCGTGCCGATGACGCGTCTGCGTAAGCGCGTTGCCGAGCGTCTGCTGGAAGCGAAGAACAGCACCGCGATGCTGACCACCTTCAACGAAATCAACATGAAGCCCATCATGGATCTGCGCAAGCAGTATGGTGAGGCGTTCGAGAAGCGTCACGGTGTGCGTCTGGGCTTTATGTCCTTCTACATCAAAGCGGTTGTTGAAGCGCTGAAACGCTATCCGGAAGTGAACGCTTCTATCGATGGAGAAGATGTGGTTTACCACAACTACTTCGACGTCAGCATTGCGGTCTCTACACCACGTGGTCTGGTTACGCCAGTCCTGCGTGACGTTGATGCGCTGAGCATGGCGGACATCGAGAAGAAAATCAAAGAGCTGGCAGTGAAAGGCCGTGACGGCAAGCTGACAGTGGAAGATCTGACCGGCGGTAACTTCACCATTACCAACGGCGGCGTCTTTGGTTCACTGATGTCTACCCCGATCATCAATCCACCGCAGAGCGCCATCCTGGGCATGCACGCCATCAAGGATCGCCCGATGGCGGTCAATGGTCAGGTTGTAGTGCTGCCAATGATGTATCTGGCGCTCTCCTACGACCACCGTCTGATCGATGGCCGTGAATCAGTTGGTTATCTGGTTGCAGTGAAAGAGATGCTGGAAGATCCGGCGCGCCTGCTGCTGGATGTCTGATTTTCACCGGGCGCGCCTGGCGCGCCCAACCTCAATACTCTTTTCAGACCTGAATGGATAGAACATCATGAACTTACACGAATACCAGGCGAAACAACTGTTTGCACGGTATGGCATGCCTGCACCAACGGGTTACGCCTGTACTACACCACGTGAAGCGGAAGAAGCTGCCTCTAAAATTGGCGCAGGCCCGTGGGTAGTTAAATGTCAGGTTCATGCCGGTGGCCGCGGTAAAGCGGGCGGTGTGAAAGTAGTTAACAGCAAAGAAGAGATTCGCGCCTTTGCTGAAAACTGGCTGGGCAAACGCCTGGTGACCTATCAAACTGATGCAAACGGCCAGCCGGTAAACCAGATTCTGGTTGAAGCAGCGACCGATATCGACCAGGAGCTCTATCTGGGCGCTGTGGTCGATCGCGCAACGCGTCGCGTCATTTTCATGGCGTCGACTGAAGGCGGCGTGGAAATTGAAAAAGTGGCGGAAGAGACCCCGCACCTGATCCATAAAATGGCGCTGGATCCGCTGACCGGTCCGCAGCCTTACCAGGGCCGTGAGCTGGCATTCAAACTTGGCCTGACTGGCAAGCTGGTTGGTCAGTTCACCAAGATCTTCATGGGTCTGGCGACACTGTTCCTGGAGCGCGATCTGGCGATGGTTGAGATCAACCCGCTGGTGATTACCAAGCAGGGCGACCTGATCTGCCTGGACGGTAAACTGGGTGCCGATGGCAATGCCCTGTTCCGTCAGCCAGAACTGCGTGAAATGCGCGACCCAAGCCAGGAAGATCCACGTGAAGCACATGCGACACAGTGGGAACTGAACTATGTTGCGCTGGAAGGCAACATCGGTTGTATGGTTAACGGCGCAGGTCTGGCGATGGGTACCATGGACATCGTTAAGCACCATGGCGGTCAGCCAGCCAACTTCCTTGATGTCGGCGGCGGCGCGACCAAAGAGCGCGTAACCGAAGCCTTCAAAATCATCCTGTCTGACGATGCGGTTAAAGCCGTTTTCGTTAACATCTTCGGCGGTATCGTACGCTGTGACCTGATTGCCGACGGCATCATCGGTGCAGTGGCTGAAGTGGGTGTGAACGTGCCAGTAGTGGTACGTCTGGAAGGTAACAACGCCGAGCTGGGCGCCCAGAAACTGGCGGACAGCGGTCTGAACATCATTGCAGCAACCAGCCTGACAGACGCCGCACAGCGTGTTGTTGCTGCCGCGGAGGGTAAATAATGTCCATTCTGATCGACAAAAACACCAAAGTCATTTGCCAGGGTTTCACCGGTGGCCAGGGGACTTTCCATTCTGAGCAGGCGCTGGCTTACGGCACCCAACTGGTTGGCGGCGTGACGCCAGGCAAAGGCGGCACGACTCACCTCGGCCTGCCGGTGTTCAATACCGTGCGCGAAGCCGTAGAAGCGACGGGCGCAACTGCCACCGTGATCTATGTCCCCGCACCATTCTGTAAAGATGGCATCCTGGAAGCGATCGAAGCGGGCATCAAACTGATCATCACCATCACCGAAGGTATTCCGACCCTGGATATGCTGACCGTGAAAGTGAAGCTGGATGAAGCAGGCGTGCGGATGATCGGTCCAAACTGCCCGGGTGTTATCACCCCTGGCGAATGTAAGATCGGCATCATGCCGGGCCACATTCACCAGCCGGGCCGCGTTGGTATCGTATCGCGTTCAGGTACGCTGACCTATGAAGCGGTTAAGCAGACCACTGACATCGGCTACGGCCAGTCAACCTGCGTCGGCATCGGCGGTGACCCGATCCCAGGCTCTAACTTCATCGACATTCTGAAAATGTTCCAGGATGATCCACAGACTGAAGTTATCGTGATGATCGGTGAAATCGGCGGTAGCGCTGAAGAAGAAGCCGCAGCCTTCATTAAAGAGCACGTGACCAAACCGGTTGTGGGCTATATTGCTGGCGTAACCGCGCCAAAAGGCAAGCGTATGGGCCATGCAGGCGCCATCATTGCCGGTGGTAAAGGCACAGCAGATGAGAAATTTGCTGCGCTGGAAGCGGCAGGCGTGAAAACCGTTCGCAGCCTGGCTGATATCGGTGATGCAGTTAAAGCCGTATTACCGGCCAAATAAGTCAGCGTCATCTGAAACTAAGCCACCTTCGGGTGGCTTTTTTTATGTCCGTTATCAACGGGCATAATGCTGGCAGTGAAAGCGAAGAATACGTTGTTAAATAACCTGCTCACCGTTTATCACGTTAAGAAAAAGTGGCAAAGGTAAACTATTTCTTCACGTCTTATTTCATTAATGACAATTTTTTAACAAGAAACTGACCCAGCTCTATCTGGAAACTTATTACGTTAATCCAGATCAATAAATCACGTTTTATATCCAACTATATCTCTGGCAAAGCGCAACGCTAAGGGCGTAAATTGCGCTGCATCAATCCAGCCTTTTACACAAATTTTCATACGTCTGCTCAACCCGGGATGACACCCACTTTTCTCCTGTTAAAGCAGCCGTTAATAAAGCGCTGATTGACATTTTTCAGAGCTGCTTCATTCGTTACTCGCCTTTTCGGGCAGCTCACAGACCTGTTCTGCTGGTAATAAAAAACTGGAATCAATAAACAGTCGTTCCTGACTCCGATTACGTTCGATCTGATCGCGCGCGTGACGGAGACAAAGCGAGGAGCAAGGAGTCCTTATGTTAGATATCGTCGAGCTGTCGCGGTTACAGTTTGCCTTAACGGCGATGTACCATTTTCTGTTCGTCCCTTTAACGCTGGGTATGGCGTTTCTGCTGGCGATCATGGAAACGGTCTATGTCCTGAGCGGTAAACAAATTTATAAAGATATGACGAAGTTCTGGGGCAAGTTATTTGGTATTAACTTTGCGCTGGGCGTCGCTACCGGACTGACCATGGAATTTCAGTTCGGGACAAACTGGTCATATTACTCTCACTACGTCGGCGATATCTTCGGCGCGCCGCTCGCCATTGAAGGTCTGATGGCGTTCTTCCTGGAATCGACCTTTGTCGGCCTGTTCTTTTTTGGCTGGGATCGGCTGGGTAAAGTGCAGCACATGGCGGTGACCTGGCTGGTCGCCCTGGGCTCGAATATGTCTGCGTTGTGGATTCTGGTCGCCAACGGCTGGATGCAGAACCCTATCGCTTCAGAGTTCAACTTTGAAACCATGCGCATGGAGATGGTCAGCTTCTCAGAGCTGGTGCTGAACCCGGTGGCACAGGTGAAATTCGTTCACACCGTCGCGGCCGGTTACACCACAGGCGCGATGTTTATCATGGGCATCAGTGCCTGGTACATGCTGAAAGGCCGCGACTTCGCCTTTGCTAAACGCTCGTTCGCTATCGCGGCCAGCTTTGGCATGGCGGCGGTGCTGTCAGTGATCGTGCTGGGTGATGAGTCTGGTTATGAAATGGGTGACGTGCAGAAAACCAAGCTGGCCGCGATTGAAGCGGAGTGGGAAACCCAGCCGGCGCCGGCGTCCTTTACCCTGTTTGGCTTGCCCGATCAGGCCACTCAGGAGAACCGGTACGCCATTCAGATCCCCTGGCTGCTGGGCCTGATCGTCACCCGATCCACGGATACGCCGGTGACGGGCCTGAAAGAGTTAATGGCACAGCATGAGGTGCGCATCCGCAACGGCATGAAAGCCTACGCCTTGCTGAACGAACTGCGCGGTGGCAGTCAGGATCAGGCGGTACGGGACGCGTTCAACAGTCACAAACAGGATCTCGGTTACGGTCTGCTGCTAAAACGCTATACCGATAACGTGGCGGATGCGACAGAAGCGCAGATCAAACAGGCGACGCAGGACTCTATCCCGCGTGTTGCCCCGCTTTATTTCGCCTTCCGTATCATGGTGTTGTGTGGTGTTCTGCTGCTGGGCATTATCGCGCTGGCGTTCTGGAGCGTGTTGCGTAACCGCATCGGTAAAAATCGCTGGTTACTGAAAGCGGCGCTGTTTGGTATCCCGCTGCCGTGGATCGCAATCGAATCCGGCTGGTTCGTCGCGGAGTATGGTCGTCAGCCCTGGGCTATCGGTGAAGTTCTGCCGACTGCGGTGGCGAACTCTTCTCTGACTGTAGGCGATCTGTTGTTCTCGATGATCCTGATTTGCGGACTCTACACGCTGTTCCTGGTGGCTGAGATGTACCTGATGTTCAAATTCGCCCGCCTTGGGCCGAGCAGCCTGAAAACCGGGCGTTATCATCATGAGCAGATCACGGCAACCACGCAGCCGGTTCGGGGATAAGGAGAGCGACCATGTTTGATTATGAAGTTCTGCGCTTTGTCTGGTGGCTGTTGATTGGCGTGCTGCTAATCGGCTTTGCTGTCGCAGATGGTTTTGATATGGGCGTCGGCATGCTGACGCGCATTCTGGGTCGCACCGATACTGAGCGTCGCATTATGATTAACAGTATCGCCCCGCACTGGGACGGCAACCAGGTCTGGCTTATCACTGCCGGTGGCGCACTGTTTGCCGCCTGGCCGATGGTCTATGCGGCGGCCTTTTCTGGCTTCTACGTTGCCATGATTCTGGTGCTCGCCTCGCTGTTCTTCCGTCCGGTTGGCTTCGATTACCGCTCGAAGATTGAAGACAACCGCTGGCGCGGTGCCTGGGACTGGGGCATCTTCATCGGCAGCTTCGTACCGCCGCTGGTCATTGGCGTGGCGTTTGGCAACCTGTTACAGGGCGTGCCGTTCCATGCCGATGAGTATCTGCGTCTGTTCTACACCGGCAACTTCTTCCAGCTGCTGAATCCGTTTGGCCTGCTGGCTGGTGTGGTCAGCGTAGCGATGATTCTGGCACAGGGCGCAACCTATCTGCAGATGCGCACCACGGGCGAACTGCATCTGCGTTCACGCACCGCAGCACAACTTGCCGCCCTGGTGATGATGGTCTGCTTCATCCTGGCCGGTGTCTGGGTGAAATATGGTATTGATGGCTATGTGGTGACCAGCACGATGGATCACTTTGCTGCCTCTAACCCACTGGGTAAAACGGTAGTGCGTGAGGCAGGTGCCTGGATGGTCAACTTCCAGAACCATCCTGTGCTGTGGCTGTTCCCGCTGCTGGGCGTGGTGTTGCCGCTGCTGACCATACTTTGCTCGCGGGTTGAGAAGGGCGCCTGGGCATTCCTGTTCTCTTCACTGACGCTGGCCTGCGTCATCATGACCGCCGGCATTGCGATGTTCCCGTTCATCATGCCATCCAGCACCGTGCCGGGTACCAGCCTGACGATGTGGGATGCAACGTCCAGCCTGCTGACGCTGCAAACGATGACCGTTGCCGCCGCTATCTTTGTTCCAATCATTCTGATTTACACCACCTGGTGTTACTGGAAGATGTTTGGTCGTATTACCAAAGAGCATATTGAAAGCAACAGTCACTCACTCTATTAATTAAGGAGAAGTCGCATGTGGTATTTTGCCTGGATTCTCGGCACGTTGCTGGCCTGTGCCTTTGGTATCGTGACCGCGCTGGCGATTGAACACGTTGAAGCGCAGGATGAGCCTCACTGATGCGTACGCCAATTCGGATGCTGTATGATCTGATGGATAAGGGCCCGTTACGGGCCCTTTCACTGCTGCTGGCGCTGCTGGCGGCTGGCGGCGTGATGTGGGACCCGACCCGCTTTGCTAACCACGCGGGTCAGCTGCCCGCGCTGCAGGGTCTGGTGCTGATCTGGGCGGTCTGCAGTGGTGTGATTCACGGTACAGGCTTCCGGCCACAGCAAACCCGATGGCAGGCGCTGTTTAGCCCGTTACCCGCCATGCTGGTGTTATTTATCGCGCTTTACCGTTTTTACCTGTAACACCCCACCTCACCAGCGCTGTCAGTGAATATTTGTCAGCGTCTGGTCAATTAATCTTCCTGAAATCGTTCCATTTGTTACCGAGCGATAATTATTTTCGCCTGGCTCTGACGAGCCATTCCCAACCCCAATTCTCTTGCGTATAGTAGCAACGTTTAAAACGAGGCCGGGATGTAGAGTGAGTACAACGCTGTTTCGCTGGCCGGTTCGGGTCTACTACGAAGATACTGATGCCGGTGGTGTGGTTTATCACGCCAGCTATATCGCTTTTTATGAACGAGCACGTACCGAAATGTTGCGACAGCACCATTTCAATCAGCAGATGCTGTTAGAACAGCAGATCGCTTTTGTGGTACGGCGCATCACGGTGGACTATCTTGCAGCGGCGCGTCTTGATGACCTTCTGGAGATCCAGAGCGAGGTCACCTCAATGACTCGGGCTACCATGACGTTCACTCAGCGTATCGTGAATACTGAAGGCAAAGTGCTCAATGAGGCAGAGGTCCTGATTGCCTGCATTAACCCTCATCTAATGAAGCCGATTGCGCTTCCCAAGTCTATTGTCGCGGAGTTCAAGCAGTGACTGACATGAACATTCTTGATTTGTTCCTGAAGGCGAGCCTTCTGGTCAAACTTATCATGTTGATTTTGATCGGCTTTTCTATTGCCTCCTGGGCCATCATTATTCAGCGCACACGTATTCTGAATGCGGCGGGAAGAGAAGCTGAGGCATTTGAAGACAAATTCTGGTCCGGCATCGAACTCTCCCGACTGTATCAGGAGAGCCAGGAGCGTCGGGAAGAGCTGGGCGGCTCGGAGCAGATTTTCTACTCCGGCTTTAAAGAGTTCGCCCGACTGCACCGCGCTAACAATCATGCGCCGGAGGCGGTTATTGATGGTGCAAGCCGTGCGATGCGCATCTCAATGAACCGTGAGCTGGAAGCGCTGGAAAACCACATTCCGTTCCTCGGTACTGTCGGTTCAATCAGTCCCTATATCGGGCTGTTCGGTACTGTCTGGGGGATCATGCACGCCTTTATCGCGCTGGGCGCGGTGAAGCAGGCAACACTGCAGATGGTGGCACCGGGTATCGCTGAAGCATTGATTGCAACCGCAATCGGTCTGTTTGCGGCAATTCCGGCGGTAATGGCGTACAACCGTCTGAACCAGCGCGTCAACAAACTGGAGCAGGGCTACGACAACTTCATGGAAGAGTTCACTGCCATTCTGCATCGCCAGGCTTTCTCCAGCGATAGCGCTAAGTAAATAGAGGTTAATGATGGCCAGAGTACGTGGTCGCAAACGCCGCGACCTGAAGTCGGAAATCAACATCGTTCCGCTACTGGACGTCCTGTTGGTGCTGCTGCTGATCTTCATGGCAACGGCACCCATTATTACCCAGAGCGTGGAAGTGGATCTGCCTGATGCGACCGACTCTAAAACCGTTTCCAGCGATGATAATCCGCCGGTAATTGTTGAAGTGGCGGGCGTGGGGCAGTACAGCCTGGTCGTGGATCACGATCGTATGGATCAGCTCCCCCCCGAGCAGGTGATCAGCGAAGCGCAGCGTCGACTGGAAGCAAATCCTAAGACGGTGTTTTTGATCGGGGGCGCGAAAGAAGTGCCTTACGATGAAATCATTAAAGCGCTCAACCTGCTGCACCAGGCGGGTGTTAAATCTGTCGGTTTGATGACGCAGCCGATTTAAAATCGAACCGTTTTTTGGGAACCGAGTGTGTCGAAGGCAACCGAGCAAAACGAGAAGTTAAAGCGCGCGATAATCATTTCGGTGATTCTGCATATCGTGTTGATCGCGCTGCTGATTTGGAGCTCGTTTAATGAGCACGTTGACCCCAGCAGTGCGGGTGGCGGTGGCAGCGATATTGATGCTGTGATGGTCGATCCCGGTGCCGTCGTGAGTCAATACAATCGTCAGCAGAACCAGCAAAGCGACAGCCAGCGGGCTGAGCAACAGCGTAAAAAGCAGGCGCAGCAGCAGGCAGAAGAGCTGCAACAGAAACAGGCTGCTGAACAGCAGCGTCTGAAAGCGCTGGAAAAAGAGCGTTTAGCCGCGCAGGAAACCGCGAAAGAAGAGGCTAAACAGCAGGCTGAGCAGCAGAAAGCGGCAGAAGACGCCGCGAAACAGGCTCAGGAACAGCAGAAAACGGCCGAAGCGGCAGCAGCTAAAGCCAAAGCCGATGCGAAAGCCCAGGCGGATGCCCAGGCCAAAGCGACCGCCGAGCAGGCAAAGCAGGCCGCGGCTGAAGCAAAGAAGCAGGCTGATCAGCAGGCGAAAGCCGCTGCTGCCGCTGCGGCAAAAGAGAAAGCCGTTGCGGAAGCGAAGGCAAAGTCTGAAGCGGATGCAAAAGCGGCGGCTGAGGCCAAAGTGAAAGCGGCTGCGGATGCCAAAGCTAAAGCCGCCGAAGAAGCGAAAGAGAAAGCCGCAGAAGCGAAAGAAAAAGCTGCTGAGGCAGCAAAAGAGAAAGCCGCTGAGGCTGCTAAAGAAAAAGCCGAAGCCGCCAAAGAAGCTGCCAAAGAGAAAGCTGAGGCGGCGAAAGAGGCCGCTAAAGAGAAGGCCGAAGCGGCTGCTAAGGCGAAAGCCGATGCGGCCGCCAAAGCGAAAGCCGATGCTGCCGCGAAAGCCAAAGCAGATGCCAAAGCGAAAGCTGCCGCCGATGCGGCCAATGACAGCGATGTTGATGATTTGCTGGGTGGACTCACTTCCGGTAAAAATGCACCGAAAAGCGGCACATCAGGTGGCGCAGCGGGGCAGGGCAACCAGAAGAAAGCGGGGGCATCGGGCGCTGAGATCAACTCCTACATGGGTCAGGTGGTGAGTGCGATTCAGAGCCGATTCTACGATGCCGATCTGTATCGCGGAAAAACCTGTGATTTGCGGATTAAACTTGCGCCTGATGGCTTGTTGATTGATGTTAAGTCAGAGGGTGGTGATCCCGCGCTCTGCCAGGCCGCTATTGCTGCTGCCAAACAGGCACGTATTCCGAAGCCGCCTTCTCAGGCGGTCTACGAAGTGTTTAAAAACGCCCCGATGCGTTTTAAACCGCAATAATGCAGTCACGGTCGGCAAGTTGATCTATGTTTAGCTTGCCGTACTTATGTTGTACTCGTGGTTTCCAGGAACAGTGCCAATTATCGTGGACTGAGGTTCAGATAAGGGAGATAAAATGAAGCAAGCTCTTCGCGTTACGTTAGGCTTTTTTATCCTGCTGTGGGCAGCCATGCTGCATGCAGAAGTTCGAATTGAGATCACCCAGGGTGTGAATACCGCGCGCCCGATTGGCGTGGTGCCGTTTAAATGGGCCGGTTCTGGTGCCGCGCCGGAAGATGTTGGCGGCATCGTGGCGGCTGACCTGCGCAACAGTGGCAAATTCAATCCACTGGATCGCTCACGTCTGCCACAGCAGCCAACCAGCGCGCAGGAAGTGCAGCCTGCCGCCTGGAGTGCACTCGGCATCGACGCCGTAGTCGTCGGTCAGGTCGCGTCTAACCCGGATGGCAGCTATCAGGTTTCTTACCAGCTGGTTGACACCGGCGGTGCGCCGGGTACAGTGCTGGCACAGAACTCATATAAAGTGACAAAGCAGTGGCTGCGCTATGCCGCTCACACTGCCAGTGACGAAACGTTCCAGAAGCTGACAGGCATTAAGGGCGCTTTCCGCACCCGCATCGCTTATGTCGTGCAGACCAACGGTGGCCAGTTCCCTTATGAGCTGCGCGTCGCTGACTACGATGGCTATAACCAGTTCGTCGTACATCGTTCACCACAGCCACTGATGTCGCCAGCCTGGTCTCCGGATGGCAGCAAAGTGGCCTACGTGACCTTTGAAAGCGGCAAGTCCGCGCTGGTGGTCCAGACGCTCTCTAACGGTGCCATCCGTCAGGTTGCCTCTTATCCGCGTCACAACGGTGCTCCAGCATTCTCGCCAGATGGCTCTAAGCTCGCTTTCGCACTCTCTAAAACCGGTAGCCTGAACCTCTATGTGATGGATCTGGCGTCAGGTCAGACGCGTCAGGTGACGGATGGTCGTTATAACAGTACTGAACCGACCTGGTTCCCGGACAGCCAGACTCTGGCTTATACCTCCGATCAGGCGGGTGCCCCTCAGATTTATAAAGTCGGTATTAATGGCGGCACGCCACAGCGTATTACCTGGGAAGGCGGTCAGAACCAGGATGCGGATGTGGCAACAGATGGTAAATCTATGGTGATGATTAGCACCAACGGTGGTGCTCAACACGTCGCCAAACAGGATCTGGAAACGGGAGCCGTTCAAACGTTAACGGACACGTTCCTGGATGAAACGCCGAGCCTGGCACCAAATGGCACAATGGTAATCTACAGCTCTACTCAGGGTATGGGTTCCGTGTTGCAGTTGGTTTCAACCGACGGCCGTTTCAAAGCGCGTCTTCCGGCAACTGATGGACAGGTAAAATTTCCTGCCTGGTCGCCGTATCTGTAATGTCTGATACTTCAGACATCGCAAACAATAAACAATAATGGGATTTTTGAAATGCAACTGAACAAAGTGCTGAAGGGTTTGATGCTGGCTCTGCCGGTTCTGGCAGTAGCGGCTTGTAGCTCACACAAAAACAACAACAATGACCAGACTGGCATGGGTGCTGATGGCGCTTACGGTGCAAATTCTGGCATGAACGGCAACGGCGGCAACATGTCTTCTGACGAGCAGGCTCGTCTGCAGATGCAGCAGCTGCAGCAGAACAACATCGTGTACTTCGGTCTGGACAAATATGACGTTCAGTCTGATTACGCACAGATGCTGGATCAGCACGCAACTTTCCTGCGCAGCAACCCATCATACAAAGTGACCATCGAAGGTCATGCGGATGAGCGCGGTACGCCGGAATACAACATCGCCCTGGGCGAACGTCGTGCTAACGCCGTTAAGATGTACCTGCAGGGTAAAGGCGTGTCGGCTGATCAGATGTCTATCGTTTCTTACGGTAAAGAGAAGCCAGCCGTTCTGGGTCATGACGAAGCAGCGTATTCTAAAAACCGTCGTGCCGTTCTGGTCTACTAAGAGAATCACATGGTTAGTAACTTCAGACGTCATCTGTTGAGTCTGTCGTTACTGATTGGCGTAGCGGCCCCCTGGGCCGCTAATGCCCAAGCGTCAATCAGTAGCGTTGGCTCCGGCTCGGTCGAAGACCGTGTCACCACTCTTGAACGAATCTCTAATGCCCAGGCACAGCTGATGCAGCAATTGCAGCAGCAGATGAGCGATAACCAGCGTGATATTGATGCGCTGCGCGGGCAAATCCAGCAAAACACGTATCAGTTGAATCAGGTGGTTGAGCGGCAGAAGCAGCTTTACCAGCAGATTGACACGCTGAGCAGCGCCAGCAGCAACGGCGGGCAACAGGCAGCCGGCAGCGATGCCGCAGCAGATACAGGCGCAGCAGCAACCGCAGGCGCGGCAGCATCAACGGAGAGCGCACCTGCGCAGACCGGCGATGCGAACAGCGATTACAATGCGGCTGTGGCGCTGATTCTGGAGAAGAAACAGTATGACCAGGCGATCAGCGCGCTTCAGGCGTGGGTAAAACGTTACCCTGATTCGACCTATCAGCCGAATGCGAATTACTGGCTGGGTCAGCTGAACTACAACAAAGGCAAAAAGGACGACGCGGCGTATTATTACGCCACGGTAGTGAAAAACTATCCGAAGTCGCCGAAAGCTGCAGAAGCGTTGTTGAAAGTGGGTGTGATCATGCAGGAGAAAAAAGACACGGCGAAAGCCAAAGCGGTCTTCCAGCAGGTGATCAAACTTTATCCAGACACTGAATCTGCTAAACAAGCTCAGAAACGTCTGAGCGGTCTGTAATTTGTCCGGTTCAGACCAGATATCGTGTGATTTCTGGTCTTGCCGTATGAAAGGTAAGCAACTGAAGCGTTTAGCAGAAATAAGAGTTGCGCTACCCCGCTAAATCAGTAATATATGCCGCCGTTGCCGGGACACATTGAAAAGTGTCTGGTAAGCCTGAAGATGGGTCGTTAGCTCAGTTGGTAGAGCAGTTGACTTTTAATCAATTGGTCGCAGGTTCGAATCCTGCACGACCCACCATCTCCTTCAGACGCGCTTTTTACCGCGCAGTTTCAAGAAGAACACTTCAGCATTGCTTCACAACCTAAGATGGGTCGTTAGCTCAGTTGGTAGAGCAGTTGACTTTTAATCAATTGGTCGCAGGTTCGAATCCTGCACGACCC